>NZ_CP075189.1:3262500-3457500 GCF_020510565.1 Ferribacterium limneticum | reverse complement strand
TGACCGAGTTTGACGGCAAGCATCTGCAATCCGTCGCCAAGGGTGGTCTTGATCTTGGCAAGCTGGAAGATGAAACCGAGAAGCAGGAAGCCGAAAAGGCCGCTGACGAGTACAAGGAACTGCTCGAGAAGGTGAAAGCGTCGCTTGGTGACAAGGTGAAGGATGTTCGCGTTACCTATCGCCTGACCGATTCGCCGTCCTGCCTGGTATCTGACGAGCATGACCCGTCGGGCAACCTGGCCCGCCTGATGAAGGCGGCTGGTCAGCCGATGCCGAACTCGAAGCCTATCCTCGAAATCAATCCGCAGCACCCGGCGGTGATGCGCTTGAAGTACGAGGAAAGCCGTTTCGATGACTGGGCAGCGCTGTTGTTCGAACAGGCGACGCTGGCCGAAGGCGGCCAGTTGGATGATCCGGCCGGTTTCGTCAAACGCATCAACGATCTGATGATGGCGCTATCCGCCAAGTAAGCTGCCGGAATTTCGGTAACGACAAGAGGGTCACCCAAGGGTGGCCCTTTTTCACGAGTGGAAATTGGCATGAATTTCCGGTTGACCGTAGCATTGGATGTCAGGTTTCGCGCCGCCTTGACCGGCAAACCGGGTACACTGTCGTCCTTTCGAGAAACTGATTTCAGGCCGCATTTTCACAGGCCTTTGACCCGCTGATTCCCCGCCGTTTCTCATTCCTCCGCTATTCATAGGTACTCCGATGCATCCAGTCCACGACGTTGACTCCCTTCTCATTCTCGCCACGGCGCTTTCTTCCAAGCGGCGGCCGGGCGAACTGGTCGAGATCGTTGCGGCGGCTGATCTGCTGCAGAACAACATTCCCAACGAGGCGAAGCTGGTCGAGGCGTTTGATCGCTTGGCCAAGCATGGCCTGATCAAGGCGGAGGGCGGTGGGTTCGTGCTGACTGCTGCCGCGCAGGAAATCGTGACCGGCCTTCCCCGCAAGGCGGAAAATCCGGAACGCCTGTTCGCCATCAAGGACAGGCTCTCGGCTTACAACGTCAAGGGCGAGCATGCCGGCGTAACCGTTGATCCCGCTGACGTGACCGCGGCCATTCTGGCCCATCGCGCTTCGGAGAAGACGACTGCCAAGAATCTGCTGGTCCCCAAGCCAAAGCCGGAGGCCGAAGTTCATAAGCCGGGCCAGCGCCAGCGCAAGCCGATGCCGGCGCGCAAGCGCAAGGTTTGAGCGGCGCATGAGCGAGAATTCCACCGCCAGCAACGCTTTTGACACGCTGCCCTTGTCGCCGGCCATGCTGGCCAATCTGGTGCAGCTTGAATATCTGAGCATGACGCCGATCCAGGCCGCCAGCCTGCCGCTGGCCCTGGCTGGCCAAGATCTGATCGCCCAGGCCAAGACCGGCAGCGGCAAGACCGCCGCCTTCGGCCTTGCCTTGCTCAATCGCCTGAATACCAGCCGTTTTGCCGTGCAGGCCATGGTCCTTTGCCCGACGCGCGAGCTGGCCGATCAGGTGACGCAGGAAATCCGTCGTCTGGCCCGCTTTGAAGAGAACATCAAGGTGCTCTCGCTGGTCGGTGGCTCGACGCTGCGCAATCAGGCGAACAGTCTGGAAAACGGCGTGCATATCGTCGTCGGCACGCCCGGTCGCATCATGGATCACATGGAGCGCGGTTATCTCAAGCTCGACGAGCTGAACACGCTGGTCTTCGACGAAGCCGACCGCATGCTCGACATGGGCTTCCATGACGACATTGCCTACGTCGCCAAGCGTTGCCCCGCGCAGCGCCAGACACTGCTGTTTTCGGCGACTTATCCGGAAGGCATCGCCCAGCTGGCCAAGCAGTTCTTGCGTCAGCCGAAGGAGGTCAAACTCCTTGAGCAGCACGAAGAAACGAAAATTCGCCAGCGTTTTTACGAGGTGAAACACGAAGAGCGTCTCGACGCCGTCGTGCGCCTGCTCAAACATTACCGCCCGGTCAGCACGCTGGCCTTCTGCAACACCAAGCAGCAGTGCCGCGATCTGGTCAATGTCCTGCGCCACGCCGGTATTCACGCGCTCACGCTGAATGGTGATCTGGAACAGCGCGAGCGCGATCAGGTGTTGATCCAGTTCGCCAATCGCAGTTGCTCGGTGCTCGTGGCGACCGATGTCGCAGCCCGTGGCCTCGATATCGATCAGCTGGAAGCGGTCATCAACGTCGATGTGACGCCCGACCCGGAAATCCACATTCACCGCATCGGCCGCACCGGCCGGGGCGATGAGGAGGGCTGGGCGCTGAGCTTGTGCAGTTCCGGCGACCGCCGCCGTGTGGCGACTATCGCCGAGATGATGAAGTGCAAGCTCGACGTGCTCGACTTGAAAACTGTCGAAGTCACTGACGACTCACCGCTCGTGCCGCCGATGTCCACGCTGCTCATGCTCGGCGGGCGCAAGGACAAAATTCGCCCCGGTGACGTCATGGGCGCGCTGGCCGGTGAGGCCGGCCTGACCCGCGAGCAGGTCGGCAAGATCACGGTGACTGATCAGAGCACCTACGTCGCCGTGGCGCGTGGTGTTGCCAA
Source organism: Ferribacterium limneticum (assembly GCF_020510565.1). Lineage (NCBI taxonomy): Bacteria > Pseudomonadati > Pseudomonadota > Betaproteobacteria > Rhodocyclales > Azonexaceae > Ferribacterium > Ferribacterium limneticum. The sequence goes on along the minus strand of NZ_CP075189.1, from coordinate 3,454,965 downwards.
GGAAACGGTGCGCAAGCTGTCGGCAGGCAAGGTCAAAGGCAAGACCGTCAAGGTGCGGATTCTGACCAATTAAGCGGTTTTGAAATCACGCCAGCCATTGGCGTGATTTCAATTTTGGCTGTTTTTTCCGGTTGACCGTGGAAACGTTTTCACCGGTCGATGGCGTGCTTTTCGCGTTCCCAATCGGCAAACCAGTCGGTCAGCGGCCGACTTTCGCCGAGTCCGGCCAGCCGGTGATCGATGGCGTCGTGGTTGCCCCAGACCACGTTCGACAACTCGCCATTGGCAACCTGCTGTTCGATGTCGTGGCAATACAGCCCGAGGCCTTGCTGCATGTAGAAACCGTAGCTGCGGCAGGCCACCGGGCGATGCACATAGACCGGGCAGGCGCCGGTGGCGTGGTCGAGCAGCGGGCAGATGACCGGGCGCTCAGCCGATCCAGCCAAAGCAGCGATCTCCCGGCTGATGGCCTGCAGATGATCAGCTGCCAGTTCGGCCAGCCCCTCGCGCAGCAAATTCCACTCGGCGGCGGTCAATTGCGGCACTTCGGCCAGGCGTTTGCAACAACTGTCGCAGCCCTTGCCGCACAGCCAGTCGGCGTGGTTTTCGCGGATGCTGAGAACGCGGGAATCGATGTCGGCGTGGAGTTCGGTCAGTTGGCTCATTGGCAAGGTATTTCAATTTTGGCCATTTTTTCCAGTCGACCGTAGCATTCACGAATTCCCGGCCGAAACTTCGGCCGCCCACAACGGCGGGCCGCCGGCGGCCAGGTGGCACAAATAGGCGCGCAGGTCGAATTCCAGCTGGAAGTAATTCGCCTCCATGTGCTGGCAAAGTTGATAGAACGCCTTGTCGTGCTCTGGTTCCTTGAGGTGGGCGATTTCATGGACGACGATCATTTGCAGGAACTCCGGCGGCATCTCGCGGAAGATGCTGGCGACGTGGATTTCGCGCTTGCTCTTGAGCTTGCCGCCCTGGATGCGGGCGATCCGGCTGTGGATGCCGAGCGCTTTTTGCAGCGTCTGCAACTTGCCATCAAAAGCCACCTTGCTCGGCTGCGGCGCGTTGCGCAAATACGTCGCCTTGATCTCCTGAACGTAGTCGTAGAGCGCCCTGTCGGTGCGTATTTGGTGCACCTCGGGATACTTCTGGCGCAGTACCTGGCCGAGCTGATCCTGTTCGATCAGCCGGTGCACCGAATCCGTCAGATGCGCGGGGTAGCCGGCGAGGTAGTTGGGCGTGGCGAGTTTGGTCATGGCGCGCCGATTTTACTGGAAGCCTCGGCGCTTTTCTGGCGGGCACGCGGCAATCAACGATAAGCTAGCGCGAAATTTCAAAATCGATTCACCCATGCAAAACCCCGTCCTCATCATCGTCATTGCCCAACTCTTCGGCACCTCGCTGTGGTTTTCCGCCAACAGCGCGGCCGACGACCTGATCCGCGCCTGGGGCATCGCGCCGGCCGACATCGGGACGCTGACCAATGCCGTGCAACTCGGCTTCATCCTCGGCACGCTGACCTTCGCCATTTCCGGTCTGGCCGACCGCTTCGCCGCGAGCCGCATCTTCGCCGTCTGTGCCGTGCTTGGCGCCATCTGCAACGGTGCCTTCGCCCTGCTCGCCGATGGCATGGCGTCAGCTGTCCCCCTGCGTTTCGCCGTCGGCTTCTGTCTGGCCGGCGTCTACCCGCTGGGCATGAAACTGGTTGTCAGTTGGGTGCCCGAGCGGGCCGGTGCCGCGCTGGCCCAGCTGGTCGGCATGCTGACGCTGGGCACCGCCTTGCCGCACGGCATCCGCCTGGCCGGGGCAGGGTGGTCGTGGCAGGCGACCATTCTTGTTTCATCCGGACTGGCATTGCTGGCCGCAGTCATGATCTTCCACCTCGGTGACGGGCCGCACCTCAAGCGCCGGCACGGTGCGCCGCCTTTGCGTCTGGGCCGCGTCTTCTACGCCTTCTCGGTGCGCGAATTCCGCGCCTCCGCCTTCGGTTATTTCGGTCATCAGTGGGAGCTTTACGCTTTCTGGACGCTGACCCCGGCTCTCATCATCCTGAGCGGCCTGGCCGAGGCGGGGAGCCGCCAACTCTCCGGGCAGGCCTTCGCCATCATCGGCATCGGCGCGCTGGGTTGCCTGTTCGGCGGCTGGTGGAGCCAGCGCATCGGTAGCGCGCGTGTGGCGGCCACGGCTTTGGCCGGCTCGGCGATCTGCTGCGCCCTGTTTCCGCTGACCGGCGACTGGCCGGCCGCCGCCAGGATTGCCTTGCTGCTCCTTTGGGGCGCCACGGTTGTCGCCGATTCGCCACATTTTTCGGCCCTCTCGGCCCGCGCCTGCCCGCCGGAAATCGTCGGCAGCGCGTTGGCTTTTCAGAACTCCATCGGTTTTGCCATCACCATGTTTTCCATCCAGCTCGGCACCGCGTGGATCGCCGACTGGGGCATGAGCATCGCCTGGCTCCTCCTGCCCGGGCCGCTGCTCGGCTTGCTCGGCCTTTACCCGCTCTGGCGTTCAGCGCGCTGAGCCGGGCCTACCAGGGCAATTCGGCGTTGCCGTCGGTGGCGCTACGGTAGGCGGCGAAGCGTTCGGTCAGGAAATCGAGAAACACCCGCACCTTGGCCGACAGGTTCAGGCGTTGCGGGTACAGCGCGTAGATGTCGGCCGGGCTGCCCGACCATTCGGGCAGAATGCGGACCAGCCGGCCGGCCCGCAGCTCGGCTGCCGTATCCCACAAGGAGCGCAGCAGGATGCCATGGCCGTCGAGCCCCCAATCGACCGCCACCTCGCCGTGATTGGTACTCAGCTTGCTGCTCACCTTGACGTTGCGGCACTGCTTGCCGGCGCACAGCGTCCACGTGCCGAAGGCGCCACTGCCTTCGCGGATGACGATGCAGTCATGGCTGCCCAGATCGTCCGGGTCCAGCGGTTCACCGCGGCGGGCCAGGTAAGCGGGCGACGCAAACAGGTAGCGCTGGTTGGAGGCGATCTTGCGGGCCACGACGCGCGCCTCCGGCGGTTCGCCAAAACGGATGGCGATATCGAAACTCTGGTCGCCCGGCATGACGGCCTGATCGCCCAGCGTGAGCTGGATGTCGACGGCCGGGTACTGGCGGACGAACTCGGAAACGGCCGGGGCCAGCTGACGGCGGCCGAAACCGTAGGTGGCGTGGATGCGCAGCAGGCCGCGCGGTTCGGCCCGGGTGCGCGTCAGCGTCTGTTCCAGCGCCTCGATTTCACCGAGGATGCGCCGGCTTTCGGCCAGGTAAAGCTCGCCCTCCGGTGTCAGGCTCATCCGGCGCGTCGTCCGCGTCAACAGGCGGACACCAAGGCGCTGTTCAAGCTGTGCCAGGCGACGGCTGACGGCAGGGCCGGTCAGCCCAAGCTCGCGGGCCGCCCGGGCCAGGCTGCCCTGCTGGGCAAGCAGGCTGAAGAAAGCAAGTTCGGATGACATCGGTTTATTGATAAATAAAATTAACGAATCAAGTAAATTTAGCGATATTTTAGCTTTTGTGCAAAGCAGTAACATGGCCCGACATTATTTCCGAGTCCAGCCATGATCCTCGCCCTTAGCCTTGTCTTGCCCCTCCTGATCGGTGCCGCCCTCGGCCTGGCCGGTGGCATCTTCGGCATCGGCGGCGGCATCATCGCCATCCCGGTGATGACCGGGCTGTTCGGCATGGACCAGAAACTCGCGCAGGGCACGGCGCTGGTCATGATGGTGCCCAACCTGAGCATTGCCCTGTGGCGTTACTGCCAGCGCCAGCCGCTGCCAAAGCTGCGCACCGCCTTGCTCATGCTCTGCTCGGTGACGGCCACGGCCTTGACCGCCCACTACGCGAGCAATCTGGCCTCCAGCGAACTGCGTCGCTATTTCGGCGCCTTCCTGCTCTGGCTGGCCGTCCACAGCCTGTGGTCCCTGCGCGCTGGCCGCTCACGCTGGTCGTTCGCGTTACCGGAGCGGCTGATTCCGCTGGTCGGTTTGATCGGCGGCACCTGTCAGGGACTGATCAGCATCGGCGGCGGCATGATCACGCCGCCCATTCTCGTCACCTTTTTCCGGCAAACGCAGGCCATGGCACAGGGCTTTGCCATTGCGCTGGTCACCCCCAGTTCCATCGTCGCCCTGCTGACCTTCACGAACGCCGGGCTGGTCGACTGGAAAACCGGGGTGCTGTTCGCCTTGGGTGGTGCGCTGACCGTTTCCTACGGCGTCCGCATCGCCCATCGCCTGCCCGAGCGTCGTCTGCGTGTCGCTTTCGCGCTGATGCTGGTCGCCACCGCGCTGTGGATGATCTGCCTCGGCTGAGTTTTGGCACAATGGCGGCTCTGCCTGAACACCGCCGTCAATGAACCCCGAAGACCTGCTCCTCCTCGTCACCCGCGCCATGCCCTTCGGCAAGCACAAAGGCACGCTGATCGCCGACCTCCCCGGCAACTACCTCAATTGGTTCGCCCGCGAAGGCTTCCCGCCCGGCGAAATCGGCCGCCTGCTGGCGCTGATGCAGGAGATTGATCACAACGGGTTGTCGGATTTGCTGAGACCGTTGCGGCGGAAGTAGCAGGTACTTGTTTGTCTATTTGCGAATGACGTTTTGAGCTCAATTTGCAAGCGTCATCAGGCGGAGTTCGGCCAGCTGTCGCCGTTCAATGTTTCCAGAAAGCGGTTAGCCCAACGACAGTGTTACATCTGAAAGCGGCCAGGCGGTCTCTGCGAGCAGATCGGTCGATGTGGTTGCCCGGCACGTCTAGAACGAAAGCGCGATAGATCTTTAATTGACCCAGTAGCATGCGCGTAAGGTACGAGAGCGACGAAAAACCAATACCGATGTCATCGAGCGCAAAGCTGTGTCTGGTTAACCCGCATCACTATAGCGGCACCCATATCGGCAAGGTCGTGACTGACCCCGGCCCGTAAGTGACAAGGGGTCCGCTGGCAGGCAATTTGCCCGACGTGAGCGCCGATATTGCCCGCCCCCTTGCCAGGCGCTTCCGTCCCGCGTTCATATCCCTAGAATCCGGACTGACAGCACGCAACCCCATTCAACATCCCGGAGAAAACGTATGACATGTTCCAACCGCCGCCCTTTCTTCCTGGCGTTTGCCATTTTTCTGCTCATCTGCCTTTCCCCGGTGCAGGCCGACGAGCAGATGGACACCATTCGCAAGCGTGGCCGGCTGCAAGTCGCCGTCTACAATAATTTCCCCCCTTATTCCGATGCGGGAAAAGGCATTGACGTCGAACTCGGTCAGGCCCTGGCCGCTAAACTCGGGCTCCAGGCCGAGATCATCGGTTTCATGGTTGGCGAGGACATGAACGACGACCTGCGCAACATGGTCTGGAAAGGCCACTATCTGCGCGGCAATCCGGCTGACGTGATGATGCGCGTGCCGGTCGATGCGGAATTCGCCAAGGCCAACGACAAGGTGCGTATTTTTGCCCCCTATCATCATGAAGTGATGGGGATGGCACGGGTCGCCAAGCGCATTCCGGCCCCCAGCGGTTCGGCTGCGGTCGCGCTCGAAGTGTTCACCCGCGAGAAAATTGGCGTCGAAGTCGACTCGCTGGCCGCCTCCTTTCTCGGAAGCGTGCTACATGGCAGGCTACGCTCGAATGTCGTGCATTTCCTTTCAATCAGAGAGGCCGCCAAGGCACTCGGCGAAGACAGCATTTCGGCCATCATGGCGCCGCTCGGCGAACTTGAGGGCAACCTCGCCGGCGACACCCGCTTTGCCATCGGTGAAGCGAAGCTCGGCGAACTGAGGCCGAAGAGCTGGCTTGTCGGCATGGCCGTCAAGGCCGAGGCGGATGAACTCGCAGCCGCATTGTCCGGCGCTCTTTCGGAATTGCAGAAGGATGGCACGGTGGCCGCGATTTTCGAGCGTCACGGGGTGACCTTGCACACACGCTGACACCGTCCGCTCGGCGGACACGCGACGAATGGCTGCAAGACTCCTGTTCTAGCCGTTCAGATTATCAATACCTGGGCTGAAAAAATGCGCTTATATAAACATCTGCTATTGATGGTTGCCACCATCGTTCTCACGCCAGTCTTTGCCGGCGATATCGACTGGCCAACTTATGGTCTGGATCACAGCAACCGGAGGTATTCCGGGATTGACCAGATCAACACCGGGAACGTGAATAAGCTGAGCAGGGCGTGGACTTACCAGAGTGGAATCAAGGCGACGTTTCAGGCGACGCCCATCATGGTTGATCGCACCATATTCCTGTCTCTGCCATTCAATCATGTCGTCGCGCTAGATGCCGTTACAGGAAGACAGTTGTGGCGCTATGACCATCAGCGCAAAAAGGATTATCCAATGTGCTGCGGTCCGGCGAATCGTGGTGTAGCGGTCGCTGATGGCAAGGTCTTCATTGGCACCGTGGATGCCCGTTTGATTGCGCTGGATGTGCAATCCGGGAAAGTTCTATGGGATATTGAAGTAGCGGACGCTGGTAGCGTCAAAAGCGAGTCCATTGCTTCCCTGAAGGATTCTGATCCACTCAGAAAGGCCGGCATTGCCGGGCAATCCGGCGTCGGTATCGCCATGGCGCCCGTGGTTTACCAAGGCAAGGTGCTCATCGGGGTGACCGGCGTTGGCTTCGGCCTGCATTTGGATTCCGACCGGGATGGCGCGCCACTTGGTACCGTTGTCGGCTTCGCAGGCAGCTATGGACGGTCTGGATTCCTGGCGGCGTTTGATGTGAATACAGGGAAGCGCATCTGGCAGTTCGACACGATCGCCCCGGTCAATTGGGAAGGTGAATTCAGTCAAACGACGCCCGATGGCATAACTCTTCATCGGGATATCGAGAAGGAACGGGCAGATTTGTCGAAGTATCCTGAGGCAGCTAAGTATGGTGGAGGCTCGGCGTGGTCTACTCCGGCGATAGATGCCAAGAATGGTTTGTTGTACTTCGGTACTGGCAACCCATCCCCCCAGATGGATGGCACTTCAAGACCTGGAGATAACCTATATACGGTCTCCTTAGTCTGCTTGGACGTCAACACCGGAAAAATTCGCTGGCATTACCAGCAGGTGCCGCACGACCAGTGGGGCTATGACGTGGCCAGCCCGGCAGTCCTGTTCGATTACCCTCATAGAGGAAAACTGGTACCGGCTGTAGGCCAGGCCGCCAAGATCGGCTGGTACTATATTCATAACCGCCTGACCGGCGAGTTGCTGCTCAAATCGGAAGAGTTCGTGGCTCACCAAAATACCTTTACCAACCCAACTCCGGAAGGCCAGGTGATCTTGCCAGGCGTGCTTGGTGGGGTTAGTTGGTCGCCGACCTCTGTGGACGCGAAGAAACTGGTTGCGTATGTGCCGGCGATCCACTGGCCGGTCAAATACACCAAGAGGGTTCTTCCCGCCTCGCCAAGCAAGCCAGCAGTGGAATACACGACACTTGAACCACTGATGGATGTCCCGCGTTGGGGCGTGTTGTCGGCGATTGATCTGGCATCGGGGAAGGTCAAGTGGCAACGCAAGACGGCGCAGCCATTGGTGGGCGGCTTGTTGGCGACCGAGGGCAATCTTGTCTTCATGGGCGAGGGCGGGGGGAGATTCAATGCTTATGACGCCACGACTGGCCAAGTGTTGTGGAGCGATCAATTGGACGCTGGGGTAAATGCTCCTCCGATTACTTATCAGATCGATGGTGTTCAGTATGTGGCGGTCGCTGCCGGCGGCAATCAGATTTTTGGATACAAGGCTGGAGATATGTTCCAGGTCTATAAGCTGAATCATTAGAGTGCTTGGATAAATCGGAGTGATTGCGATGAAAATGAAGTCGATCAGAATGCCCAACAAACTCATTTGCGCCACCCTGTTTGCCCTGGGCCTCGCCGCCGCCGCCCAGGCCCAGACGGCCGGCGTGGCTTATATCTCGAACCAGAATGGCGGCATCGGTGTCCTTGATCTGGCGACACTCGAACTGACCGGTTCATTCGAGGTCGGAGCCAAGGGGCCGCGCGGCATCGGCGTCACGGCCGACGGCAAGTATCTGGTTACGGCCAACAAGGATGATGCCAACGTTTCAATCATCGACCTGGCCACCCGCAAGGTCGTCAAGCAGGTCAAGATCGGCAAGAATCCGGAGTTCGTCCGCGTTCTCGGCGACAAGGCCTTTGTCACTTACGAACCCAGTTCCAAGGGCGGTCCGCCACCCAAGCCCGGTGCCGTCGTGGTCGAGGAAGACGACGACGATGACAAGGTGCCGGCCCGCATCGCCATTGTCGATATCAGGAAAGGCAAGCTGCTCAAGGAAATTACCAGCGGCCCGGAAACTGAAGGTATCGAGTTCACACCCGACGGCAAGCGGATGATCGTCACCAACGAGGCCGACAACACCATTACCTTGCATGACATCCGCAGCGGCAAACTGCTCAAGACCGTCCCGACCAGCAAGTACGGCGACCGGCCGCGCGGCATCAAGGTATCGCCGGACGGCAAGCGCTATGTCGCGACGCTGGAGTTTGGCAACAAGTTCCTCATCCTCGACGACAAACTTGACCCGATCAAGACGGTGGAAACCGGCAAGACGCCCTACGGTATTGCCTTTGATCGTACCGGCCAGCGCATTTTCGTCGCCGCGTCGCGGGCAAATACGCTGCAGGTTTTCGATGCAGCGTCACTTGAGAAAATCAAGGAGATTCCGAGTGGCGAGCGTTGCTGGCACTTCACCTTTACCCCGGATGACAAGCAGGTTCTGCTGACTTGCGGTCGCTCCGACGAGGTGATCGTGATCGATACCAAGACGCTGGAAGTGACCAAGAGGATTGCCAACAAGGGCATGCCCTGGGGCATCGTCACTTATCCGAAGGCGTTTGGCAGCCTCGATCAGCCTTGAGGCCACAGGCTCACCGGAATCCCGCTAGTCAGGCTAATCGATCAGTTTGAGCTTCATGGCCAAGCGGGCGAGTTCGATATCCGTCCTGACGCCCAGCTTGGCCTTGATCTGGTAGTGAACGTTCTGCACGGTTTTGGGACTGATACTGAGGATGTTGCCGATTTCCTCGACGCCATGGCCGCCAAGAAGCAGGCGGAGGATTTCGAATTCCCGTGGATTCAGCTCTTCCGCCGGATTGCTCTCACCCTGCAGCAGAATCAAGGCCATCTCCGGCGCGATGTCCGGGCTCAGTACTTTTTCCTTGCGGGCGACCTTGTACACGGCCTGGATGAGCACATCCGGACTGCTGCTCTTGGTCACGTAGCCGAGGGCGCCGGCACGGATGGCCTGTGCCGCGAAAAGTGGGTCGCGATGCATGCTGAAGGCCAGGATACGGGCATCCGGCTGGCGCTGAAGTATACGGCGGGTGAGTTCGATGCCGCCCATGTTCGGTAGTGACAAGTCGAGAATGATCAGGTCGGGCTCGAATTCCCGCAGTCGTTGCAGAGCCTCTTCGGCGGAATCGGCCTCAGCCTCGACGCGCAGGTCGGCGCGGCGTTCGAGGAGCCGGCGATAGCCTTCGCGGACGACGGCATGGTCGTCGACCAGGAGAATGCGGATCATGACGCTTCCTTCCCTGCGGTTTCATCGGCGCCCGCCAAGGGCAGGGAGACGCTGACGAGGGTTCCTCGCGGCGGTGCCGGCAGGATGCTCAGAGTGCCGCCCAAGGCCAGGACCCGTTCTTCCATGCCCAGCCGCCCGAAGCCGCCCGGCTTTCCGGACTTGCCTGAGCTTTCACGGGAAGCACTGCCCTGGCCGTCGTCGCGAATCTCCAGCACCAGGCCTGCTGGCCGGCGCTGCAGTATTACCTCGACCCGATCAGGCTGGCCATGGCGCACGGCATTGGTAATGCTCTCCTGAATAATTCGGTAGAGGCTGACGTTGATGTTGTTCGGCAAGTCGCCAAGCGCTGGGTCAGCGGCGAGCGTGAAACGGGTATCCCGGCAGCGCTGATTCCAGCCCGTGATCAACTGTTCCAGGCTGGGCAGCAGCCCGAATTCTTCGAGGCCGATGGGCCGCAAGCGATGGAGAATCTGTTGCAGGGCTTCCATCATGTGCTCGACGGTCTTAACGATGGAATCTGCGCAGGGACGTAGGGCAGGTACGGCTTCGTCGGCCAGCTCCCGGGCAAAGGCTGCTTCGGCATTGAGGGAAGCCAGATACTGACCAAATTCATCGTGGAGCTCCCGGGCCAGGTGCCGGCGTTCCTCCTCACGGACCGACAGCAATCGGTGCGCCAGGCGTTGCTGGCTGTGGATAGTATTTTCCAGACGGTTGGCCAAATGGTTGAAGCCCTCGCCGATACTGTTCAGTTCAATCAGAGCGGAGTTCGGCATGCGGGCGCTGAGATCACCTTGCTCCATTCGTCTGAGGGTGCCAAGAATGGCCTCCGAAGGTGCCAGGGCATTGCGTACCGGGCGATAGACGAAAAAGCTGAGGAGCAAAATCATCACGCTGACTGCCAGGAGATTGCCAAGCTTCCTAGCCAATTCCTGCACTTCGCTGCAGTAATTGGGTGTGACCACCAGTTGCCCGGCGGTGACGCCTGGATAATGGCCAATGCTGTCCAGATATGCCATATCGCTGCCGATTACCCAGCGCATGAAGTCGTCCACGGGGCCGGGCAGCTTGGTTGCTTCGGCAAAACATTGCCGGTACATGGTATGGCTATGGAAATCGGTCATCTCAATGCAGAAATTGAGTACTTGGCCGATCGCCTTTAAGGCGGCCAAGTCGAGGTTAAGCTCGGCCAGGGGCGCGTTGTAGACCGAGTAATTGCGATTGATCTCGTCGGCGATAAGCAGGCGGATGGCAATGCCAGTGCGCTGAATGTCGCTGCGGATGCGATAGCGGGCCTCGAGCAGCGTCACTGCGGCCCCGACGAAAAGCACGATCAGGGCAAACAGGCTGACGCGAACAAGGAGATGGCGCTTGAGGTCAAGCGGGCGCAATGGGGGAGAGGCGAACATGGTCAGGCGGTAATCGTCGATGTGGACATAGGATGCCTCAAAACTGTCGGGTAAATTGCCCGACGTTAACCCGGACAGGGGCGCGTAATTTTCCACTTTGTGGAGCGCGCCAGAGGGTTCTTTCTTACATTCGGATCGGCAACCCGGAGAAACAGCACACCCTGAGCAAAGGAGCGACCGGGATGATGTGTGATGAGCTTCCCGCAGCAGCGGCATCGGGTGCTTGCAGTTTTAATCAAAATAGACCGATGTGAGGCTACAGCTTGGATGTCGGATTCGCCTTCAGCACAGGATAGATTCCACCAGCAAGCCGAATGTCTCTTCAAGGCACACACCAGACCAACCATCGCTTCTAAATCCCCTCAACAAAAAGGAACCCGAGAGGTTCCTTTTTGTTGGGCAGCTATCCCGCTGATTGTCCCAATCACCACGGTCAACCGGAATATTTGCCCAAAATTGAAATGCCGGTTGCCCGGCATTTCGCGGCTGATTTTCTGGTTTATTTCGCACCGAACTGCTCACGCAGGCAGGCTTTGTGTTCCGGGCCGATTTTGTCCTGACAGGCGGCGCGGGCTTTTTGGTGTTGCTCGCAGCGGGCCTGGTTCGGGGCTTTGCTGCAGTCGACCGGCGGCATTTTCTGTTGCATGCATTGGCGGAAGGCGGGGCCGGTCTGGCCTTGGCATTCCTTGTAGGCCATCTTGCGGGCTTCGCATTGCTGCGGGTTGCCGGCTTTGGTGCAGTCGAAGTTCTGCCGCTGTTCCTGCATGCATTGCCGGCGTTGCGGGCCGGTGGTGTTCTTGCAGGCTTCCCGGGCCTGGGTGCGGGCTTCGCGCTGGGCGGTGCAGGCGGCCGGGTTCTGGGCCTGGCTGCAGTCGCGCGGGGCACGGGCGCGCGGGCCGGCGCCTTGCATCATCCCGCCGCCGGGGCCCATGCCGTTCATGCCGCCGCCCATTCCTCCCGGGCCTTGAGCGGGCTGGGCGCTGGCCGGCAGGCAGATCAGGGAAGCCAGCAGGGCGCTGGCGATCATCATCAGGCGGGTTTTCATTTTTCGCTCCTTGCGAGTGGGGTACAGCTTCATTCTAGGTGCATGAAATGGAATGTTCCCGGCAAGTTGTAAAGGTCTGCAAACAGAGTGCTGTCTGCTTACAAATCGTTACCTGCTGCGTGCTATATTGCCGCGCATGAGTGACAAGAATATCGGCGAACACCGCCTGGCACTGACCGAAGTGCTCGACTGGATGGTGGAGGATGGGCTGGTCAGCCGGGAGGCGGCTGATGCGCTCAAGAGCGAGCGTCGCCTGCATGGCGGCAAGACGCATCCGCTGATCGTCATCGCCGATCAAAAGTGGCGACAGGCTGGTCCGCCCACCCGCCTGCTTACGCTGGAAGTGCTGACCGAATGGCTGGCTGGCCGGGTCGGCCTCGACTACCAGCATATCGACCCGCTCAAGATCGATTTCACCGGCGTTGCCGAAGTCATGTCCAGCGCCTATGCCGCCCGTTTCGGCATCCTGCCCGTGCAGGTGACGACGCGCGAGATTGTCATCGCGACGGCCGAGCCCTTCGTTCGCGAATGGGTCGAGGAGTTGCAGCAGATCCTGCGCAAGCAGATTCGCCGGGTGATGGCCAATCCCGAGGACATCAGCCGTTACCTCGTCGAGTTCTTCAATCTCGCCAAATCGGTCAAGAAGGCCAACGCCCGGGGCGATGTGACTTCCGGCCTGTCGAGCTTCGAGCAACTGGTCGAGCTGGGCAAGGCCAACAAGCAGTTCGACGCCAACGACCAGCACATCGTGCACATCGTCGATTGGCTGTGGCAGTACGCCTTTGACCAGCGCGCTTCCGACATCCACATCGAGCCACGGCGCAATCTCGGCATCGTCCGCTTCCGCATCGACGGTGTGCTGCATCAGGTTTACCAGATTCCGATGGCGGTGATGAACGCGATGACGAGCCGTATCAAGCTGCTCGGCCGCATGGACGTCATCGAAAAACGCCGGCCGCAGGACGGCCGGATCAAGACGCGGACGCCGGCCGGGCAGGAGGTCGAGCTACGTTTGTCGACGCTGCCGACGGCCTTCGGCGAAAAGCTCGTGATGCGGATTTTCGACCCGGAAGTGCTCGTTCGTGACTTCCGCTCGCTGGGCTTTTCGGATGAAGACCAGGCGCGCTGGAAGCAGATGACCTCGTCGCCGAACGGCATCATCCTGGTGACCGGACCGACCGGTTCGGGCAAGACGACGACGCTGTACACCACGCTGAAACAACTGGCGACGCCGGAAGTGAACGTGTGCACCATCGAAGACCCGATCGAAATGGTCGAGGCTTCGTTCAACCAGATGCAGGTCAGCCCGGCCATCGACCTCGGCTTTTCCGACGGCGTGCGCGCGCTTATGCGGCAGGATCCGGACATCGTCATGATCGGCGAAATCCGCGATCTGGAAACGGCCGAGATGGCCATCCAGGCGGCGCTGACCGGTCACCTCGTGTTGTCGACGCTGCACACCAACGACGCACCGTCGGCCATCACCCGCCTGCTCGACCTCGGCGTGCCGGCCTACCTGATCAACTCGACGCTGCTCGGCGTTATGGCCCAGCGCCTCGTCCGTACCCTGTGCCCGCACTGCAAGAAGGCCGTGACGCCGCGCGAAGAGCAGCGCGCCGCCTGGCGGGCGCTGGTCGCCCCGTGGAAATCGGCCGAACCAACCCAGATCTGGCAGCCGGTCGGTTGCCTGGAATGCCGGATGACCGGTTATTCCGGCCGGGTCGGTGTCTATGAAATCCTGGTCAATTCGCCGGAAATTCGCCGCATGATCAAACCGCTCACCGAGATTCCCAAGCTGCGCGAACAGGCCTTCCGCGAAGGCATGCGCCCGCTGCGCATTTCCGGCGCGCTCAAGGTGGCGCAGGGGATCACTTCGCTGGAAGAGGTTATCAAGGTCGCTCCGCCGTCGGATGACAGCTAGGCCGGCATTTCAATTTTGGCCGTTTTTTCCGGTTGACCGTGGGACTGGCGGGCAATCGCATAACTACGGATGGTTTTTCTCCTCCCCCTTCAAGGGGGAGGTCGGGTGGGGGATGGGTCTGAAGGAAGCCGATCGTGACTGCCGCCGAATAACCCATCCCCACCCCGGCCCTCCCCTTGAAGGGGAGGGGGACTAGTCGCGCGATTGCGCGGGGAAGAATTGTTTGGGGGCCAGATTTTTCCCTAAATCAGGCTCGATTTGCGCTTTACCGCGTCGACATAGGCCATCGCATCCATCGGCTGGCCCTGGCTTTGGGCGCGCCAGATCGTTTCGCCCAGGCAGTCGAGCAGCACGTGTTCGGCGTCATGCGGGTCCATGCGGGCGCGCAGTTGCTCGAAGGCCATGCGGATGCCCGGCGGCTGGTCGATGCTGACCTGCTCGTGGATGGCGAGGTGCAGCGAGAGGTGGAGGAAGGGGTTCATGGCCCCGCCTTCCGGCGTCCATTCCTTGTCCACTGCGCCTTTCGGATCGTTGAGCAGCGGGTGGTATTCCGGGTGGCGGGCGGCGATGTCGGCGGCGGTGACTTCGGCGCCGACCAGCGGCAGGCGGTCGACGTGCTTTTTCCAGGCATCGCAAAAGAAGAGGCGGACCTGCTCGCGGGAGGGATTAAACATGAGCGCTTTCGAACATTAAGGTGAGTGCAGTGTTGTGGAACAGGCGGTTGGACCCGGCCAGCGGGGCGATTTGCCCGGTGCCGTAGGCGCCGAGCAGCGGCGTGCCGGGGAAGGTGTCGCGGAAGGCGACGAGGTCGCGGTCGTCGTTGCCGTAGAACAGGGGACCGCGGCCGATGCAGGAAAACATCAAGGCGAAATTTGGCTGTTTTCCCGGGTTGACCGTGGCAGTGAGCACTTCCCGCATGTCCTGCTCGGCGGCGAGCGGCTGGCGGATGGCCCAGGTGATCGTCTCGCCCTCGTTGAGGTTTTCGGCCAGGGTCAGCGAACCGTCGGCATTGGCCGAGAGGATGGCGATACCCGGCGCGTCGGCCTGGCGCAGCGCGACGATGTGGTGCAGCGGCGGGCGTTCGCGCAATTCGGCCGGCAGGGCGCGGCGCAGGCTGTCGACGGCGCTGTGGCCGCCGACCCGGCGCAATTCGTAACCGGCGCATTGCTCGACAGACTGTGCTTCGCTGAGCAGGCGCAGGCCGGATGAGCGGGCGATGCGGGCGTTCACCCCGGGCAAGCGAAACTCGGCACAGGCGTTTTCTGCCGTGCGGCCATGCGACCAGACGGCGGCATCGGTGTCGAGCAGGCCGACTCGCGCGGCGCCTTCCTGCCATTCGAAAGGCAGGCGGCTGTGGCCGCTGAATGAGAGGAGCGGCGATTCTGCCGATAGTTCGCTGGTCGGCGCTGCATAAACGAGGGCCGCTGCCGCCGGTTGATCGAGGCGCCAGCCGCGCTCGGTAAACAGCCCGCTGGCCGTGCCGCCGCTAACCGCAAGGCAGCCGGCAGCGCGCGCCGCGGCGAGTACGGCAGGTTGCGGATTGCGGTTGAAATCGTGGGTCAGAAGCAGGATGACGTTATCGGCGCGTTCCAGCCCGGCGGCGGCCAGCGCTGCCTGGACAGCCTCATGAGCCAGTTCCGCTTCCGGTCGCTGGCCCGAAACGAGGGCGCTGCCAGCTTTCATACGCTCTTGCTCCGGTAGCTGCACAGGTCGAGCACGACGCAGCGGCCACAGTCCGGCTTGCGCGCCTTGCAGACGTAGCGGCCGTGCAGGATCAGCCAGTGGTGGGCGTCCTTCTTGAATTCTTCCGGCGTCACCTTGAGCAGCTTCTTTTCGACTTCTTCGACCGTCTTGCCGGGGGCCAGCCCGGTACGGTTGCCGAGGCGGAAAATGTGCGTGTCGACGGCGATGGTCGGCTGGCCGAAAGCCGTGTTGAGCACGACATTGGCCGTCTTGCGGCCGACGCCGGGCAGGGCTTCGAGGGCCGCGCGGTCGTCCGGCACCTCGCCGTCGTGCAGTTCGAGCAGCATGCGGCAGGTGGCGATGACGTTTTTGGCCTTGGTGCGGTACAGGCCGATGGTTTTTATGTATTCGGTCAGGCCCTCTTCGCCGAGCGCCAGCATGGCGGATGGCGTTGGCGCGACCGGGTAGAGCCGCGCCGTCGCCTTGTTGACGCCGACGTCGGTGGCCTGCGCCGACAAAATGACGGCGATCAGCAACTGGAAGGGCGTGGCGTAGTGCAGCTCGGTCGTCGGCGCCGGATTGGCGTCGCGCAGGCGGCTGTAGAACTGCTCGATATTGGCTTTTTTCACGGAGGGGGGGCGAGAGTGGATTGTCAGGCGCAGCGGGATGCGCCATATTGTCACAAACAATTCTACCCGACAGAGAAGGGAGACTCCCATGCCGCGTGCGACAGATGGCAACGTCATTGCCTTGAAACAGTTGGTCGAAGGCAACCCGGTGGCGACCATCGTCATCGATGCCGAGCACCGGGTCGCGCACTGGAATCGTGCCTGTGCCGTGCTGACTGGCGTCGCGGCCGAGGACATGATCGGGAGCTCCGATCAATGGCGGGCGTTCTACGACACATCGCGGCCGATCCTTGCCGATCTGGTCGTCGATGGCGCGCAGGAAGCTGCCATCGACCGGTTTTATCACGGGAAATTCAGACATTCGGCGCTGATGGACGATGCCTTCGAGGCGGAGGACTTCTTTCCGTCATTCGGCCAGGGTGGCCGCTGGCTGTTTTTTACGGCGGCGGCCATTCGCAACGCGGCCGGCGAAATTATTGGCGCAATCGAAACGCTGCAGGACGTCACGGAAAGGCACCGGGCCGAGGTGGCCTTGCGCGATAGCGAGGCCTATCTGGCGCAGATCGTCGATGGTTCGTCGGTGGCCATGCTGGTCATCGATGCCGGGCACCGCGTCACGCACTGGAACCGCGCCTGCGAGTCGATGACCGGGACGCTGGCGCGCGACGTGATCGGCACCAGTGACCAGTGGAAAGCCTTCTATGCGTCCAAACGTCCGATCATGGCCGACATGGTCCTCGATGACGCCAGTGAAATTGCCGTCGACCGGCTCTATCACGGACGTTTCCGGCCCTCCTTGCTGATTCCCGGGGGCTACGAAGCCGAGGATTTCTTCCCGCATTTCGGTGACCGGGGGCGCTGGTTGTTTTTTACGGCTGCACCGTTGCGCAACGCGGCGGGCGAGGTGATCGGCGCGCTTGAAACGCTGCAGGATGTCAGCGAGCGCCGCCGTGCCGAGGAGGCGCTGCGCGAAAGCGAGGAGCGTTACCGCAGCCTGAGCCAGACCGATTCGCTGACCGGCCTGTACAACTCCCGCTATCTGCGCGAACGCCTGCCCGGCGAGCTCGAGCGGGCGACGCGCTATGGCCGGCCGCTGTCGATGCTGGTTATCGACTGCGACAATTTCAAGAGCATCAACGACTGCTATGGTCACCTTGATGGCGACAAGGTATTGCAAAGCCTGGCCGAGGTGATCCGACATTGCCTGCGCCGTTCGGACAGTGCTTATCGTTACGGCGGCGAGGAATTTGTCGTGCTGCTTCCGGAGGCCGACGCGATGGCGGCCATGACCCTGGCCGAACGTCTGCGCGGCATGTTTGCGGCGCAGGAAACGCTGGCGACGAACGGCGAAATAATCCGCTGCACCATCAGCATCGGCGTTTCCCGGCACTTGCCAACCGACAATGAGATCAGCCTGATCCGGCGGGCTGACGAAGCGAGCTATCGGGCCAAGGAGCGCGGCAAGAACTGCGTCGTGCTCGAAGGTTAAAGAGCCGGAACCCGCGCCCGGCGCATTTCATTTTTGGCCGATTTTTCCGGTTGACCGTAGCAATGGGCGAGCGCTTTCGCGCGCCCGCAACTGGCCGCAGCCACCATCGACATCCTGCCCGGCCGAGTTGCGTACTGTCGTCCGGATGCCTTGGGCGTGCAGGTAGCGCGTCAGTTCGGTAATCCGCTCAAGCGGTGGGCGCTGGTAGGACAGCGCCGCCGTGGCGTTGTACGGGATCAGGTTCATGATCGCGTACTTGCCGGTGAGCAGGCGAACGATGCCGTCCATTTCCTCAAAGCTGTCGTTGATGCCGTCGATGAGCGTCCATTGGTACTGGATCGGATAGCTCGTCGTCCGCGCGTAATGCTCAGCCAGTTCGACCAGTTCGGCCGGGTCGATGCGGGAAGCCTTGGGCAACAACTCGGCGCGCAGTTCGGCGCGGGTCGAGTGCAGTGAAATGGCCAGCGCCGGCTTGACGGTTTCCTGCGGCAGCCGCTCGAAAACGCGCAAATCGCCGACCGTCGAGAACACCAGGTTCTTGTGCCCGATGCCGCCGGCCGTACCGAGCAGATCAATCGCCTCGAGCACGTTGTCGATGTTGTGCGACGGCTCGCCCATGCCCATGAATACAACCCGCGTGACCTTGCGCCGGGCCCGGCCGAGGATGACCTGGGCGACCATCTCGCCGCTGCTTACCTGACGCAGGAGGCCATCGCGGCCGGTCATGCAGAAAGTACAGCCGACGGCGCAGCCGATCTGCGTCGAGATGCACAGGCCGTCGCGCGGCAGCAGCACGCTTTCGACGGTCTGGCCATCGGCCAGTTCGACGAGCAGGCGCGACGAACCATCCTCGCCCGGGTGCTCGGAGCGGACGCGGGCCAGCGCCGAGAGTTCATCGTGCAACCCGGGCAGCGCATTGCGCAGGGCAAGCGGCAGAAAGGTTTCCGGCGGATGGCGGCTTGGCCCGGCATCGAGCGGTTTGCCCTGCGCCCAGGCGCGCATGACGCGGTCGACGTGGCAATCCTTGGCGCCCGTTGCAAACAGGGCTTGGCGGATGGTTTCGATGCGCATGCGGGCGTTTCCGTCAGGCCCGCAACGGGCCGCCGGGAATGATCAGTGGCAACCGGCCGTGGCGACCGGGGCTGGCGGCTTCAGCTTGGCGCGCGCGGCGGCACGGGCTTCGATCCAGTTTTTCCAGGCAATCATGCAGCCAAGCAGGATAAAGGCGCCGGGTGGCAGCAGGGCGAGCAGGAAGCCGGGATAGCTTTCCGGCAGCACCTGGATCGGTTGCAGACTCGGGAAAACCATGTCGATGCCGCCGAGGATGGTGCCGCTACCGAGAAATTCGCGCATGGCGCCCAACAGGCCGAGCGTCCACAGCATGCCGATGCCCATGAAAATGCCGTCAAAACTGGCCTGTGCCGGCGCGTTCTTGGCGGCAAAGGCTTCGACGCGGGCAAGCACGATGCAGTTGGTGACGATGAGCGGAATGAAGATGCCGAGCACGAGGTAAAGCTCATGCAGGTTGGCGTTGAACAGCAGGTCGACGACGGTGACCAGAGCGGCAACGATCAGGATGAAGACCGGGATGCGGATTTCATGCGGTATCAGGTTGCGCAGTGAGGCGACGGCAAAGCCCGAGATGGCCATGACGATGATCGTGGCCAGCGACAGCATGATGCCGTTGACGGCATTGGTGGTGACGGCGAGCAGTGGGCACAGGCCGAGAATCTGGACGATGGAGGTGTTCTGCTTCCAGATGCCGTTGCCGGCGATGGTCTTCAATTCATCACGCGTGATCATTTGGCGGCTCCTTCAGCGAACAGTCGGTCACGATTGGCTTCGGCCCATTGGACAGCCTTGAGCACGGCTTTCGAGACTGCTCGTGGTGTCACGGTGGCGCCGGCGTGATAGTCGATCTGGCCGCCATCCTTCTTGAGCTTCCAGTCCTTGTCGGCGACCTTGGCCAGCGACATGCCGTTGAATTGCGTGATCCACGGCCGGGCCTTGTTCTTGTCCTTCTTGATCTCGACGTAATCGCCGAGTCCGGGCGTTTCCTTGTGCTGGGTCACGCGCACGCCGGCGACTTCGCCATTGGCGCGCATGGCAATGATCAGGCGGATCTTGCCGGCGTAACCATCGGGGGCGACGGCTTCGAAAATCAGCGCGACCGGTTGGCCACCCTGGCGGGCGCGAAACAGCGTAGTCGGGTCTTTCAGGCCGAGCTCAGGCGTTGCCGGCAGGGCGACCGTATCTTCGAGCAATGCGTTGTCGTACTCGGTGCGCGGCAGCACTTCGTCGACCAGTTTCATTTTTTCTTCGGTCGCCGAAGCTTCAATGGCCGGCTTGGTCCACAAATAGGCGGCGGAGAGCAGGCCGGTAAAAATGGCCACGAAAACGAACAGCGTCGCTGCCGTGCGGGCAGCCATGACGGGTGCGGTGTATTCCTTCGGCGCGCTGGTCATGCCTTGTCCTTCATGCCGAAAACCGGGGGCTGGGTGAGCAGGTCGATGACCGGGGCGGACAGGTTCATGAGCAGCACGGCGAAGGCGACGCCGTCCGGATAACCGCCAAAAACGCGAATGATGTAGGCGAGCAGGCCACAGCCGGCGCCGAAGATCAGCTTGCCGCGCGGCGTCGTGCAGCCGGAAACCGGGTCGGTGGCGATGAAGAAAGCGCCGAGCATGGCGCCGCCGGAGAGCAGGTGAAAGAGCGGACTGGCAAACTGGCTCGGGTTGTAGAGCCAGAGTGCGCCGGAAATCAGGCTCAGGGAAGCGACGAAGGCGAGCGGCACGTGCCAGGTGATGAGCTTGCGATGCCAGAGCCACAGGCCGCCGAGCAGGTAACCGGCAGCGACCCATTCCCAGCCGCGACCGGCGAAGTTGCCGTAGATGTCCTGGTTGGCGAGCAGCGTGCTGACATCGAAACTGCCTTCGCCGAGCTTGAGGGCGGTCTTCATCGCATCGAGCGGCGTCGCGCCGGTCAGCGTATCGACGCGTGGTGCCCAGCCCAGAATGATGTTCATCTGGTCAATCAGGCCCAGTTGCAGGCCGACGCTTGGCCACTGCGACATCAGCGCCGGGAAGGCGACGATGCACACGGCGAAGGCGACCATGGCCGGGTTGAACGGGTTCTGGCCGAGTCCGCCGTAGAGGTGCTTGGCGACGACGACGGCAAAGACGGTGCCGGTGACGACCAGCCACCACGGCGCCAGTGGCGGAAAGGTCAGGGCGATCAACCAGGCGGTGACGATGGCCGAGCCGTCGGTCAGGAAGAGGGCCAGCGGTTTGCCGCGCAGCTTGAGCATGATCGCTTCGGCGAGCAGCGCGGCGAGCGTGGCGATGACCAGCTGAACCAGAATGGCCGGGCCGACCAGGCTGGCGTAGGCGGCAATGCCTGGGATCAGCGCGACGCAGACCTGGATCATCACCTGGCTGACGCTGACATCTTTGAGAAGGAAGGGGGCGGGGGCGAACATTACTCGGGTTTCTCGCTGGCCGGGGTTGCCGGCTCGGGCTCTATCAGGTGGGCGGCGATGCGGCGCGCCTCGATGTCGGCGGCAGCCTTCTGCTGGTCCGCCGACAGGTTTTCGGTGTTCTTCGGTTGAACGGCTTCGCGCTGTGCCTTGGCTCGCGCCATGGCGGCCTCAATCGTTGCGCGTTTTGCCTCTTTTTCCGGGTTGACCGTGGCAGCGGGTGCATCGGCAGTGACTGCCGGCGAAGCGGCCGTATCGGCGGCCGGCGCGGCGCCGCTTTCGGCTGCCGCTGCTGCCGCTTCGGCCGCCTTCTTGGCGGCTTGCGCGGCGGCGGCCTTGGCCAGCTTTTCAGCCTTGTCGGCCTTTTCGCGCTCTTCGCGATACTGCTTGAACTCGAAACGCGTCTTGGCCTGGTCGGAGGCATTCTTTTCGCGTTCGCGTGCCCAGATTTCGCTCTTGGCAAAGCGGAAATACTGGACCAGCGGGATGCGCGACGGGCAGACGTAGGAGCAGCAGCCGCATTCGATGCAGTCGAAGATGTTGTATTCCTGCGTCTTGCCGAAATTCTTGGCGCGCGAGAACCAGTACATCTCGAACGGTTGCAGTTCGTGCGGGCAGGCCCGGGCGCAGGCGCCGCAACGGATGCACGGCATCTCCGGGGCCTTGGGCGGGAACAGCCGGTCGTCGTGGGCGATCAGGCAATTGGTCGTCTTGACCACCGGCACCTGCGGGTTGGGCACCAGGAAACCCATCATCGGGCCGCCCATCAGGATGCCGTCGGTGTCCGGGTGCGGCTGGGCGAGGGCGAGCAGTTCGTCCATCGGCGTGCCGATCAGGACTTCGTAATTGCGCGGCGCGTGGACATTGCCGGTAATGGTCAGGATGCGAGAAATCAGCGGCTCGCCGTGGGCGACGGCGCGCCAGGCGCTGTAGGCGGTGCCGACGTTGAAGACCTGGACACCCATGTCGGCCGTCGACCGCATCGAGCCCGGCACTTCCTTGCCAGTCAGCACGCGGATCAACTGCTTGGCACCACCGGCCGGGTAAAGCGTCGGCACGGCAACGACGGAAAATGGTTCTTTTTGGGCGTCGACCGCGGCACGCATGGCGGCGATGGCTTCCGGTTTGTTGTCCTCGATGCCGATCAGCACCTTTTTCGGTTGCAGAAGATCGCGGAAAACAGCGATGCCGCGCACGACTTCATCGGCGCGCTCGCGCATCAGCAGGTCGTCGCAGGTGATGAAGGGTTCGCACTCGGCGCCGTTGATGATCAGCTCATCCATCGGCACGCCCGTGGACGGTGTCAGCTTGCCGTGGGCCGGGAAACCGGCGCCGCCGAGGCCGACGATGCCGCATTGCTGCAGGTGATGGAAGACGTCGGCCGGCGCTGCCGCCTTGTGATCGATCGGCGTGCGGGCGATCCACTCGTCCTTGCCATCGGGTTCAATGACGACGCACAGCGAGTCGAGGCCGGACGGGTGGGGGCGGACATGCATCGCCACCTCGACCACGGTGCCCGATGTCGGGGCATGCACGGCGGCGGAAATCCAGCCGTCAGCCTCGCCGATCATCTGGCCCTTGAGGACATGATCGCCGGCGGCGACGATCGGCCGCGGCGTGCCGCCGATACTCTGGTGCAACGGTACGACCAGCCGCGAAGGCATCGGTGCCTGGGCAATCGGCAGATGGTTCGATTGCAGCTTGTTGCTCGGCGGCTTGACGCCACCCTTGAACTTGAACAGATTCATCAGCATCAGGCTGCTGCCTTGATCTCGACGACCGGGTATTTCCATTTCCAGTTGTCGATGGTTTCGGGGATGACTTCCATGTGGATGCACTCGACCGGGCAGGGCGGCAGGCATAGTTCGCAGCCGGTACATTGCTGGGCGATGATGGTGTGCATCTGCTTGGCGGCGCCGACGATGGCATCGACCGGGCAGGACTGGATGCACAGCGTGCAACCGATGCAGGTGTTCTCGTCGATGATGGCGACCTGCTTGGGCTTTTCTTCGGCGTCGAGCGGCTTGACTTCGCGCCCGAGCAGGTCGGCCAGACGCTGCACGCCTTCGGCACCGCCCGGCGGGCACTTGTTGATTTCCTCACCATTGACGATGGCTTCGGCATAGGGCTTGCAACCGGGAAAGCCGCACTGGCCGCACTGGGTCTGCGGCAGGATGGCCTCGATCTTTTCGACCAGCGGGTCGCCTTCGACCTTGAACTTGATCGCGGCAAAACCGAGCAGGGCGCCCAGCACGATGGCCCCGAGGGCCATGATGGCGATGGCGAGCAGGATGTCCATTATTGGTACTTGTCCAGGCCGGCAAAGCCCATGAAGGCCAGTGCCATCAGGCCGGCGGTGACCATGGCAATGGCGACGCCGCGAAAGTGGGTGGGGACGTCGGCGCCTTCGATTCGTTCGCGGATACCGGCGAAGAGGATCAGGACCAGCGAGAAGCCAACCGCGCTACCGGCTCCGAAGAGCAGCGAGTCAATGAAGTTGTAGCCGTTCGAAACGTTGAGCAGCGGCACGCCGAGCACGGCGCAGTTGGTCGTGATTAGCGGCAGGTAGATGCCCAGCGTCTGCTGCAGCGTCGGCGAAGTCTTGGCGATGACCATTTCGGTCAGCTGGACGATGGCGGCGATGGTGACGATGAAGGACAGCGTGCGCAGGTATTCAAGCCCGAACGGCATCAACAGGTAATGGTCGATGATGTAGCTGGCGCCGGTCGCCATGGTCAGCACGAAAGTCGTGGCGGCGCCCATGCCGTAGGCGGTTTCCAGTTTTTTGGAAACGCCCATGAAGGGGCAAAGACCGAGAATCTTCACCAGCACGACGTTGTTGACCAGCACCGCGCCGACGAGGATGAATAAGTAGTGGCTCATAAATTAGGCAAACTTGAGGCGCGTATTATCGGGCTTTGCTGCAGTGCAAACAACCGCGCGCTGCTTGTGGCTTTAGCTGGTTTTCCGCATGACGTGGGCCAAGGTTTCCGCCACTTCGGCCACCAGGTCGGGGCCGCGGTAGATGAAACCGCTGTAGAACTGCACCAGGCTTGCGCCGGCGCGGATTTTTTCGGCTGCATCTTCGCCGCCCATGATACCGCCGACGCCGATGATCGGCAGTTCGCCAGCCAGGGCAATCGACAGCTTTTTCTGTACGGCGGTCGATTTCTCAAAAACCGGCTTGCCCGACAGGCCGCCGGTTTCGGCGCCATTCGGCAGACCTTCGACGCCGTCACGCGACAATGTCGTGTTGGTGGCGATCACGCCATCGAAACGGTGGCGGCGTAGCGCGTCGGCGATGGCGGTGATCTGCTCGTCGTCGAGATCGGGGGCGATCTTGAGGGCCATCGGGACGTATTTGCCGTGCTGCTCGGCCAGTTGCAGCTGTTTGGCCTTGAGTTGGGACAGCAGGTCGTCGAGTGCTTCATCCTTTTGCAACTCGCGCAGGTTCTTGGTGTTCGGCGACGAGATGTTGACGGTCACGTAGCTGGCGTCGTTGTACACCTTGTCGAGGCAGATCAGGTAGTCGTCGGCGGCTTTCTCGATCGGCGTCGTCGCGTTCTTGCCGATATTGATGCCAAGGATGCCGCCCTTTTTGGGGAATTCGGCGCGGCGGACGTTTTCCAGCAACTTGTCGACGCCGGCGTTGTTGAAGCCCATCCGGTTGATGATGCCCTGCGCTTCCGGGATGCGGAACAGGCGCGGCCTCGGGTTGCCATCCTGCGGGCGCGGCGTGATCGTGCCGATTTCGATGAAGCCGAAGCCGAGCTTGGCCAGCGCATCGATGTGGTCGCCGTTCTTGTCGAGGCCAGCAGCCAAACCGACCGGATTCGGGAACTTGAGGCCCATGACGTCGACCGGACAGGCGGCGACCTTTTTGGCGACCAGGCAGGAGAAGCCGGCGGCGTTGAGAAAATCGATGCCATTCATGCCGATGCCGTGGGCAGTTTCAGCGTCGAGGGCGAAAAAGAACTTGCGGATGAGGGGATAGAGCATAGTGGGGCAGGATTTTACCGCATTGCGGGGGGGGCGTTTGGGTTCCGTGTTCGGAACTATGGGGATAATCCCTGCTCTGTTGGGGCAAATTGGCATGGGGTTCCGCCCTTGCGGGGCGTCTTACTTTTTCTTGCTTCGCCAAGAAAAAGTAAGCAAAAAGAAGGCGACCCTGGGTCGGTGCCGGCTGCGCCGGTTCCCTGCGCTACTCGGCAGGCCGGGCGGCTGCGGAACTCGGGGCTTCGCCCCTCAAACAGTCTTCGCCGAAGGCCCCCGGCCTTCCTGCGTTGCTCGGCACCTCTCAAGGGGCCCGGTGAAACGATCCGTGCTTTAGCTTGGGTGCCTGAATGGCAGATTTCATTTTTGGCCGTTTTTTCCGGTTGACCGTGGAAGTCTGCTTTTTCGGCAAAATGGTTGAGCCCGGACGCCTTTGGGGTCCCCGTGGAAGGCGCTGAGCAACGCAGGCGGGCCGGGAGCCTTCGGCTTGCGTTGTCTGAGCCGCAGGCGAGTTTAGCAAGCCGCCCGGGCTGCCGAGTAGCGCAAGGAACCGGCGTAGCCGGCGCCGCCCCCGGGGTCGCCTTCTTCTTTGGCTACTTTCTTCTTGGCGAAGCAAGAAGAAAGTACGCCCGCCCTCAAGGCGGAACACACGGCTTGAGAAAGCCAGTCGCCGTCCCTCTCGCGACTGGATTTCTTGATCTGTGCCGGTGGCAGCGCCGGGCGGCGCGGCGATAATTGCTCCGAGCCGATTCCTGAAACAATCGGAAACGACTTAATTCCTCCGGCGAGGCTAAACTTCCGTCCATGCGATTTTTACCCTGTTTTTTCCTGTTGACCGTAGCACTGCCCTCTTGGGCCGGCGGCCTGGACGATCCGTTCGGCACCGAGGCCATGGCGCCGCTCAAGGTGTCGCCCAGCCTGGCTGCCCGGGTTGGCGAAGCGCCCTGTGCCACGGCCTTGCCGGCGACAGCGCTGACGGCGCTCGAGGCGGTCGATCTGGCCCTGTGCAACCACCCGCAGACGCGCGAGGTGTGGGCCTCGGCGCGGGTGCAGGCGGCGCTCGTTGGTGTCGCCCGGGCCGGCTGGTTGCCGAACCTCGATGCCAGCGCCAGCGCGACGCGGTTTCAGTATGACGATGGTTCGTACAACCGGCGTTCCGCTGCGCTGACGTTGTCCTGGTTGCTGATCGATTTCGGCCAGCGTTCGGCCAATGTCGAGAATGCCCAGCAATTGCTCAATGCAGCCGCAGCGACGCAGGATGCGACGGTGCAGTCGCTGTTCCTCGCCGCGCTACAGACTTACTACACGGCGCAGGCGACGCAGGCGGCGGTGATTTCGGCGAGCGAGGCCGAGCGTTCGGCGCGCGAGGCTTATCAGGCGGCTGACGCCCGCTACAACGTCGGCGTCGCCACGCCGGCTGATCGCCTGCAGGCGCAGACCGCGTTGTCGCAAGCGACGCTCAATCGCATCAGGGCCGAGGGCGAGGCACGCAACGGGCTCGGTGCGCTGGCCAATGCGCTCGGTTTCGAGGCGCAGCAAAAAATCGTGTTGGCCGAGCTGCCCGCTTTGCCGGCCGAGCTGGCTTTCCAGAAGGAAGTCGACGCCATGATCGCCGAGGCGCAGGCCCGGCGGCCTGATCTCAAGGCGGCCGAGGCGCAGCTCAAGGCCGCTGAGGCGAGTGTTGATCTGGCACGCGCCCAAGGCCGGCCGACCGTCTCGCTGGCGGCCGGGCCGAGCTGGCAGAATTCGGCTGGCGTCGTCACGCAGGGTGGCAGCATCGGCCTGACGCTCAATGTGCCGATCTTCACGGGTTTCGACACGACTTACCGCGTGCGTTCGGCCGCGGCGCAGGCGGATGTTCGCGCCGCGCAGCGCGACCGCATCAAGAACCAGATTGCCCTCGATGTCTGGCGGGCTTATCAAAGCCTGACGACAGCGACGCAAAGCCTGAAGACCTCGGCTGATCTGGTCGCCAGCGCCGAGCAGTCGGAACGCGTCGCGCTCGGCCGCTACAAGGCCGGCGTCGGCACCGTGCTCGATCTGCTGTCGGCGCAGAGCGCCCTGGCCAGTGCCCGGCTGCAACGCATTCAGGCGCAGCTCGACTGGAATGTTTATCGCGCCACGCTGGCTCAGTCCATGGGCGCGCTCGATTACACGCTGCTGCAACCGGCGGCGGAAGGAAGACCATGAAACAAATCGGCAAGATTCTGCTTGGCGTCACCGTGATTGCCGGCCTGATCGGTGGCGGCGTCTGGTACAGCAAGCAGCGCGCGGCGCAAAACCCGGAAACCCGCTACAAGCTGGCGACGGTCGAAAAGGGCGACGTGACGCAGACCGTGTCGGCCAACGGCACGCTCAACCCGGTCGTGCTGATCAGCGTCGGTACGCAGGTGTCGGGCACCGTGCGCAAGCTCTACGTCGATTTCAACGACAAGGTGAAGAAGGGCCAGCCGCTGCTTGAACTCGACGACGCGCTGGTCTCGGCCACCGAGCGGCAGAGCGCGGCGAATGTGATCAATGCCCAGGCGACACTGGAACTGGCGCAGGCCAACGAGGCGCGCATGAAGTCGCTGATCGCCCAGGAGTACGTCTCCAAGCAGGAGTACGACCAGTCCACCCAGGCCCTCAAGTCGGCCCGGGCGCAACTGGCGCTGGCCAGGGCGCAGAACGAGCGCGACCGGGCCAACCTCAATTTCACGGTGATCCGCTCGCCGGTCGACGGCGTCGTCATCGACCGCGTCGTCGATCTCGGCCAGACGGTGGCGGCCAGCTTCCAGACGCCGACGCTGATCAAGATCGCCCAGGATTTGTCGGAAATGCGCATCGACACGAGCTTCGCCGAAGCCGACATCGGTAACATCCGCGAAGGCCAGAAAGCGCGCTTCACGGTCGATGCCTTCCCGAGCCGCAGTTTCGTCGGCGAGGTGCAGCAAATCCGCCTGAACCCGACCAACCAGCAGAACGTTGTGACCTACAACGTCCGCATCAACGTCGCCAACCCGGAGCAGGTGCTGCTGCCGGGCATGACGGCCTACGTCAATATCGGCGTGCAGAAGCGCGAGGGCGTGCTGCTCGTGCCGAATGCCGCGCTGCGTTTCAAGCCGGCCGATGCCGGCGACAAGAAGGCGGAAAATGGCCAGAAACCAGCCGCAGGCCCGTCGAGCGTCGGGCCGGGCATGGGTGCCGGTTCCGATGGCAGCGCTGCCAAGGCCGGTGCCGGCAAGGGCAAGAAGCGCGACGGCCAGAGCGGCACGGTTTATGTGCTGGCGGGCGAAGAACTCAAACCGGTCAGCGTCCAGCTCGGCATCACCGACAACCGCAATACCGAAATCGTCGGCGGCGATCTCAAGGAAGGCGACCGCATCGTGACCGGCGAGAACGGCGGTGGTCAGACCGGCAAGCCGTCCAGCGTCGGCATGCGGATGTTCTGATGACTGATTCAGTCATCCGGGTCGTCGGCCTGGGCAAGTCCTATGAAACGGCGGCGGGTTTGTTTCCGGCGCTCAAGGGCGTCAATCTTGCTATCCAGCCCGGCGAGTACATCGCCATCATGGGGCCGTCCGGCTCGGGCAAATCGACCTTCATGAACCTGCTCGGCTGCCTTGATACGCCGACCATGGGCGACTATTTTCTGACCGGCAAGAATGTCGCGCAAATGGACAAGGACGCCCTGGCCATCCTGCGCAACCGGACGCTGGGCTTCGTTTTTCAGGGCTTCAATCTGCTGCCGCGCATGAGCCTGCAGGACAACGTCGCGCTGCCGCTGGTTTACGCCGGCGCCGACAAGGAAACGCGGCGGGCCAAGGCGCGCGAAATGCTCGCCAAGGTTGGCCTCGGCCAGTACGCCGAATCCCTGCCCAACCGGATCTCCGGTGGTCAGCAGCAACGTGTCGCCATCGCCCGGGCGCTGGTCAATGCGCCGCGTCTGATCCTCGCCGACGAACCGACCGGCAATCTCGACAGCCATACCAGCGAGGAAATCATGCGCCTGTTCGGCGACCTCAATGCCGAGGGGATCACGATTGTGCTCGTCACCCACGAGCCGGACATCGCGGCGCACGCCAAGCGGCAGGTCAAATTTCTCGACGGCGAGATCGTCAGCGATCACCTGACGGAGCACGCACCGGCATGAGCGCGAACATTTCAATTTTGGCCGTTTTTTACGTTTCACGTAGTAAACCCGGTCGACCGTGGAAGTCACCTAAAAGCGGCAATCGTGAGGTTTCGCCATGCTGAAAGCCATGCTC
Source organism: Ferribacterium limneticum (assembly GCF_020510565.1). Taxonomy (NCBI): domain Bacteria; kingdom Pseudomonadati; phylum Pseudomonadota; class Betaproteobacteria; order Rhodocyclales; family Azonexaceae; genus Ferribacterium; species Ferribacterium limneticum. The sequence goes on along the minus strand of NZ_CP075189.1, from coordinate 3,425,566 downwards.
GGCGAAGCCTGGCTGGCCATGGGGGCCAACCGCCTGCGCACTGCCTTGACCATGCTCGGCATGGTCATCGGTGTTGGCGCCGTGGTCATCATGATGGCCATCGGGCAGGGCGCGCAGTACGCCGTGCAGCAGACGATCAGCACCATGGGTTCCAACCTGTTCATCGTCCTTTCCGGTTCCTTCACCACGGCCGGCGTGCGCAGCGGCTCGGCCGGCGGGCCGACGCTCAACGTGGCCGATGGCGAAGCGATTTCCGAACTCGACGGTGTCGCCAACGTGGCGCCGACGCACCAGGGCTCGCGCCAGCTGGTTTATGGCTCGCAGAACTGGAGTTCGCAGGTGGTCGGCTCGACCCCGGCCTATCTTGAGGCGCGGGCGTGGAATATCGTCAACGGCGCCGGCTTCGGCGATTCCGACGTGCGTTCATCGACGCGGGTGGCGGTTATCGGCAAGACTGTGGCCGAGAACCTGTTCGGCGCCGAAGATCCGGTCGGCAAGACCATGCGCATCCAGCAGAACCCTTTCCTGGTCATCGGCGTACTCGGCAGCAAGGGCCAGAACCTCGACGGCCGCGACCAGGACGACACCGTGATCATTCCGCTGAGCACCGCCCAGCGCAAGGTTTTCGGCACGCCCTTCCTCGGTTCGGTGCGGATGATCATGATTCAGGCCGATTCGGCCGAAGCGATGCCGAAAGTCATGGACAGCGTGACCAGCCTCCTGCGTCAGCGCCACCGCCTGCGCGACGGCACGCCGGACGATTTCTTCATGCGCAACCTCTCGGCGGCGGCCGAATCCGAGGCCGAAACGACACGTACGATGTCCATCCTGCTTGGCGCCATCGCCTCGATTTCGCTGCTCGTCGGCGGCATCGGCATCATGAACATCATGCTCGTTTCGGTCACCGAGCGGACGCGCGAAATCGGCATCCGCATGGCCATCGGCGCCCGGCAGAAGGACATCCTGAGCCAGTTCCTGCTCGAAGCCGTGATGATTTCCTTCGCCGGCTGTCTGCTCGGACTGCTCATTGGCCTCGGCGTCGCGCTCGGCATCAACGTCTTCACCGGCATGGTCATCGTCATTTCCGGCAGCGCGGCGCTCATTGCCTTTGCCGTTGCGGCGGGTGTTGGCATCTTCTTCGGCTGGTATCCGGCCCAGAAGGCGGCGCAGCTCGATCCGATCGAGGCGCTGCGCTACCAATGAAAAGCGGTCGCCGCCAGTTTTTGTTCGCTGCCGGCTTGTTGCCGCTGGTCCGGCCGTTGCGCGCGGCAGGCGAGCGCGTGGTCATCGTCGGCGGCGGCTGGGGTGGCCTGTCGGCGGCCAGCCATTTGCGCCGGCTGGCGCCCGACATCGAGGTCACGCTCGTCGACCGCCAGCCGGCCTTCACCTCGTTCGCCCTGAGCAACCGCTGGCTGGTCGACCATGGCGCCGGCAACATCGAACGACAGGACTACGCTGCCCTTGCTGCCGCCAGGGGTTACCGTTTCGTGCAGGCCAGCGTCGACAACATCGATCGCGCCCAGCGCACGGTGCACACGGCTTCCGGCCGCCTGCCTTACGACTGGCTGGTGCTGGCCCCGGGGATTCGTGAAAACTACGCCGCCTGGCAGGTCAATGACCCGCAGGCCGTGGCCGAACTGCGCCAGCGCCATTCCGGCGCCATGCTCAATGCTGCCGATCTGCCAGCGCTCAAGAAACGCCTCGCCGCTTTCAAGGGCGGCGACCTGCTCATGACCATTCCGCCAGCGCCCTACCGTTGCCCGCCGGCGCCCTACGAGCGGGCGATGCTCATCGCCCGGTGGCTCAAAACGCAGAAAATTCCGGGCAAGCTGGTCATCATCGACCCCAATCCGCTGATGCCGGCCTTCAAATCGATTTTGCTCGACCGTTTCAAGGCGCAGATCACCTACCTCGACCACGCCAAGGTCCGCCAGGTCGACTTGGCGCGCAAGACAGTGATGACGGATATCGACGACATCCGCTTCGACGAGGCCTTGCTCTGCCCGCCGCAGGAAGCGGCCGATCTGCTCTGGCAGGCCGGGCTGATTCGCCGCGACGAGGGCGGCCGGGCCACCGGCTGGGCTGATCAGGGCGGCCTGAACTTTCGCAGCGTCGCCGACGAACGGGTTTTCATCATCGGCGATGCGGCCGGTCTGGCCTCGCCGCTATTCGGCCATTATCCGAAGACCGGCCATGTCGCCAACCGCATGGGCGCCATCGTCGCCCGGCAGATCGCAGCAAGCGCCACCGGCCAGACCTTCCCGGCGCTGCTGCCGGAAAGCGTTTGCCACGTTGTGAGTAACGTCGAACCGCTCGAATACACCCGGATCGACACCAGCTACCGGCAGCGTGGCGATGGTTTTCTGCTGCAGCAGGTCAGGCAGACGCGGGAGCCAAACCCGGCCGGCGAGGATGCCGCCTGGGCCGAGACGATGTACCGCGATTTCCTGCGGCCGTGAACTGTTTAGTGCAGAAGCCTGGCTTCGAAAATCGATTCGGTCTGGTCGGGAAAACGGTACAGGGCAAAGACGCGCTGCAATTCAGCCGATAACTTGGCCGATTGCATGCCGGGATTGGCCATGAAGTTGATGCCGATCCTGTCGCCCTGCTTGACCAGCGTCGTGAAGGCGTAGTGCCATTCGCGTGCTTCCTCGAGGCGCTCGATGACTTCGCGCTCATTGCTGATGGCGACACCAGCGCCCTTGAGGGACTGGATGAACAGGGTGGATTCGGTATTCGGGTTGGGGATCATGATCTCTCCGCAGGGTTTGAGGTGCTATGTCTGCTTAACGAGCCAGCCTCTGTTTGCGATGACGATCATCGTGTAGCAGCGTGTAACGCTGCTGTTGCGCTTGATGACGATGCGTATTCCCCGGCGGGTCAGTCCTCGTCCTCGTAGCCGTGTTCTGCCTCCAGCTCCTCGGTGAATTGTCGGGTCAGCTCGGCCCGGCCGGCCTTTGTCTCGATGCGCTGCAGCAGTCGTTCGAAAGCTTCGTCATCGATGTCGCCCGAGGCGCGATTGACCGACAGGACGTAGGTCAGGAACTCGATGTTCTCGAGATCCTCGTCGTTGCCCGGGGCATTGCCGAGCGCTGAGGCAAGGGCGTTGGCCAGCGAGTTGGCCTGGCCCTTCGGCGGTTTTGGGGCAATGTCGCGATGGGCGGCGTGCACGATCCGGATCATGTCGGGGTGGTTTTCCGGGAGCGTCTTTTCCATGGTGCGCAGTCTTCAGGTGAGGGGCGAGCGTTTCAAGCCAAGGGGCGGCAGCTCAGCCATTTGAGCAAGGTGTCGAACAACAGGTCGGGCATGACCGGCTTGCCGATGTGGTCGTTCATTCCAGCCGCGAGGCAGATCTGGCGGTCTTCCTCGAAGGCATTGGCGGTGACCGCCAGAATGGGGGTTTGCGCATAGCCGGGCAGGGCCCGGATGGCCCGCGTTGCATCGACGCCGTTCATCCTGGGCATCTGCATGTCCATCAGGATGAGCGCGTATTGATTCTGGCCGGCCAGGGCGAGGGCCACTTCTCCATCCTCGGCCAGATCGACCGAGAGCCCCGCTTCTTCGAGCAGGCTCATCGATACTTCCTGGTTGATCGGTTCGTCCTCGACGAGCAAGACCCGGGTGCCCGAGTAGCGTTCCCTGAGCATGGTTTCGGACGACATCCGGAGTTGCGTCGCGACGGGCCGGGGATCGTGCTGCGCCTTTTGCAGGCTCAAGGTAAACCAGAAGGTGCTGCCGACATTCGGTACGCTGTCGACACCGATGTCGCCACCCATCATTTTCACGAGCCGCTTGCTGATCGCCAGGCCAAGGCCGGTTCCGCCGTATTTTCGCGACATCGAACCGTCGGCCTGCTCGAAGGCATTGAACAGGTGTTGCTGATCCTCGGCGGCGATGCCGATGCCGCTATCGCTGACCTCGAAGCGCAATACGGCATGGTTGGCGCCACTTTCCGCCTGTTGGATGCGGACGGTGATCGTGCCCTGGTCGGTAAATTTGATCGCATTGGCTGACAGATTGAGCAGGATCTGGCCCAGCCGGAACGGATCGCCCTTCAACGCCAGGCCGCCGATCTCGGCGCTGCTCTCAATCTCCAGTCGCAAACCTTTATCGAGCGCCCGCTGGGCAATCAGGTTGCGCAGATTGGCCAGGATTTCATCGATCCGGAAGTCGATCTGCTCGAGGTGCATGTGCTCGGCCTCGATTTTCGAGATGTCGAGAATGTCGTTGATGACGCCAAGCAGGTGATGGGCCGCAAAGTCGATCTTGCCGAGCTGATTTTGCAGTCCTGGGTCTTCAGCCTTGCGCAGCGCCAGACCGGTCATGCCCAGGATGGCATTCATCGGTGTCCGCAGTTCGTGGCTCATGTTCGACAGGAAGGTGCTCTTGGCCAGGCTCGCAGCCTCGGCCGCCTCCTTGGTCTGTTGCAGTTCTGCCGTACGCTCGGCCACCAGCTGTTCCAGATTGTCGCGGTGCGCCTGCAACTCGGCGTGAGCCTGCTTGAGCTCGGTGACATCTGTGACCGCGCCGATCAGCCCGGCAACTTCGCCATCGATGCGGCGGAAAGTGGCTTTGTGGAAGATGACGTTGTGCGACTCGCAGCCCTTGACGGTCAGCCAGTCGTAGGTCTGGGTGCCGGGCTGGCTGAACAGCTCGTCGTCCTTGTCCTTGTAGCGCTGGGCAATCTCGGGCGGCGCCATGTCAAAAACGGACTTGCCGACAATGTCGTCGCGACGTTTGCCGAGAGATTCCTCGAAGGCCCGGTTGCAACCCAGGTAGATACCCGCCGTGTCCTTGTAAAAGAGGGGCACGGGAACGCTCTCGATCAGTGTGTGGAGAAACAGGGTCTGGTTCTGGATTTTTTGCCAGTAGCGATGCAACAGCCAGGCGCCAAGCACGGTGGTCGTTAAAAATCCGAGAATGAGCAAAATGGCATTGCGCAGCTCGCTGCGCCAGTCTTCCAGGTAGTCGTGAGGCGCCATGCCCACCGTCACGAGAAATGGCGTCTGCGCAACTCGGCGAAAGGCATAGGTTCGTTCGATACCATCCGCCAACTGGGCGCCGTGGAACATGCCGGTTGCCTTTCCGGAATCAAGCAGGGTCTTGAGTTCCGGTTCAAGCTGTTGGTTGCCGGGCTCCCCGGCAGGCCCGTCGACCAAGGGGAAGCGGGCCAGCAAGGCGGTATTCTGGTGGCGGATGATGGCCGATCCATGCTGACCCAGACTGAGTGTGGACAGTAAACCGGTGAAATGTTCGAGATTGACCGCAGCGGTGACGACGCCGGCGAAAGACCCATCGGCGTTGCGATACGAGCGGGTCAGCGCGACAACCCAGATTTTTGAAACGCGCCCCAGAATCGGCTCGGAAACGATCAGGTCTTGCCCCGGCCTGAGCTGATGCTCGGCGAAAAAAGGGCGGTCGGCATAGCTGACCATTGTGTCGGGCGTAACCCCCTTGCCCCGGATGACTTTGCCCTGGCTATCTGCGACCCGGAAGGCATCGACGGCCGGATGGCGCAACAGATGCATGTTGAGCATCGGCTCGATTTGATCGGCATCGAGGCGTCCGTCGTTCAGCCGCCCTTCGAGCGCGTCGACAATGGCCAGAAGCCCGAGATCGACACGGCGGACCGCGTCGGCCACATTCAGTTCGAGCAGGGCCGCCAGGTTGCCGGTGGTGCCGACCACTTGCTCCACCGTACGTTTCTGGTGATTGAGCAGATTGACGACGCTGACCGAAATCATCACGGCGTTGAGGATGAGCACGCCAAATATCAGCCAGCCAAGAAATCGGGAAGCCGATTTCGGTGAATTGATGGGTGTTGGGTTTAAGGAGGCGGGCAGGGACAAATCGAGGCAACCGGGAGTTGGGCGTTGATGAAACGCCGATTATTGCACTCCCGGAGCGTTTGGTGGCGACTGCCGAAGCTGGATGGCGCCGTTCAGTGGCGAGCGAAGCGCGAAGACTTGCCCTTGCGGTCAACGAGAAAAGTCTCGAAAAACTCGCGGCGGACGGGTTGTTCGATGCCCTCCTTGTCGAGCATCGTGCATGCCGTTTCACAGGTCGGATTCGAGAACTCGCGGCCCGGCGCACCCTGCGGCAGGCCGGGAACGGCGAGGCCAAGGGCGCGCGGCTTCTCGATCAGCAACAGCTTGATGTCCTCGGCTGGCACGTGGCCTTCGACGAAATAGCCGGCGACCAGCGCGCTGGGTACCGACTCCATGTCCTTCGGCACCTTGAGGCGGCGTTTCACTGCATCCATGTCGGCGGTTGGCGTTACTTTGACCGGGAAGCCGTTCTGGCGCAGGTGTTCGGCCCATTCGATGCAGGTCAGGCAGACGGTTGGCGTGAATACTTCGACCGAAGGCAGCGGGGCCGTCGGCTCGGCGCCGGCGTTAGCCGCCAGCAGGGCGAGCAGTAGCGGAATGGCTTTCAGCATGGCTTGCCGGCCTGGCAGCCCTTGAGTACCCACAGCGACAGGACGCCGGCGGCTTCGTCGGCCTTGACCTTGCGCGCCATCGAACCGGGGTCGCGGCCGTTGTCGGTCTTGGCGAAGGGATCGGCGCCGGCTTCGAGCAGGATCTGGACATTCTTGGCCCGGCTCGAATAGGCGGCCATATGCAGCGGCGTGGCGCCGTCGTTGTCGCGGGCTGTTACATTGGCGCCGGCGGCGATGAGCGCTTTCATGGCCGTCGTGTCCGGATTGGTGGCGGCCAGATGCAGGGGCGTCGAGCCTTGCGCCGTGCGTACTTCACGCTGTTTCGGGTCGGCCTTGAGCAGGCGGCGAACGTCGTCGCCATTGCCGGCCCGGGCGGCGTCATGGATCGGCTGGTCGTAGCTCTGAACCTCGGCAAATGCCGGAAAGACCAGACTGGCAGCGAAAAACAGGGAGAGCAGGCGCTTCATGCGGGCATCCGGAAATGGTTGATCGGGCGATTGTTGCCGCTTGCCTCTCGGACAACCTTGATCTGCGCTAGTTTCAGTTTTTGCTGATATGGCCGCGCAGTGCCAATGAAAAACGCCCTGCCGGGTCGGGCAGGGCGTCGATGGTGCGAAGATGGCTTTCAGATGACCAGTTGCGTGCCCAGTTCGACGACGCGGTTGGTCGGGATGTGGAAGAAGTCGCTGGCGCTCGTCGCATTCTTCGACATGATGGCGAAGAGCCGGGCGCGGATTGGCAGCATGCCGCGCGACATCGACGGGACGATGGTTTCGCGCGACAGGTAGAAAGTGGTTTCCATCATGTCGAAAGTTTCGCCGAAACGGCTGCATTGCTCCAGCGCACCGGGCACGTCCGGGCTTTCCATGAAACCGTAGCGGATGATCAGGCGCTTGAAACCCTTGCTCATGTCGTGCAGGTAAATGCGGTCCATGTCGTTAACGTGTGGCGTCGGCATTGTTTGCACGGTGACCAGCACGACGCGCTCGTGCAGCACCTGGTTGTGCTTGAGGTTGTGCAACAGGGCTGGCGGCACGCCGTCCTTGGCGCTGGTCATGAAGATGGCCGTGCCGTAGATGCGGTGCACGTCGTCGATGGAGTTCAGGAAATCGTCCATCGGGATGCTTTGCTTGGCCATTTCGTCGGAGACCATGCGCCGTCCGCGCCGCCAGGTAGTCAGCACGGTGAATGAAACGACGCCCATGGCCAGCGGGAACCAGCCACCTTCGGGAATCTTGATCGCATTGGCGGCGAAGAAGGCGATGTCGACAACGAGCAGCGAGCCGGCGACGAGCGCGACGAGCAGCCTGTTCCATTTCCAGAGCAGGACCATGACGAAGGCGACAAGGATGGTGTCGATCAGCATCGTGCCGGTGACCGCGATACCGTAGGCGGCGGCCAGGTTGGACGAACTCTTGAAACCGATGACCAGGGCGACGACGGCCAGGTAAAGCGACCAGTTGGTGAAAGGCACATAGATCTGGCCTTCTTCCATGCCCGAGGTGTGGATGATCTGCATGCGCGGCAGCAGGCCCATCTGGATCGACTGGCGGGCGACCGAGAAGGCGCCGGAAATGACGGCCTGCGAGGCGATGACGGTGGCGGCAGTGGCCAGCCCAACCATCGGGATCAGTGCCCAGTCGGGGGCGAGGTGGAAGAAGGGGCTGGCGATGGCTTGCGGATCGACCAGCAGCAGGGCGCCCTGGCCGAAATAATTGAGGACCAGCGCCGGCATGACGAAGCCGAACCAGGCCAGGCGAATCGGGAAGCGGCCGAAGTGGCCCATGTCGGTGTACAGCGCTTCGCCGCCGGTGACGGCGAGCACCACCGAGCCGAGGGCGAGGAAGGCGAGGCCGGGGTGTTCGGCGATGAAAAAGGTGGCGAACAGCGGATTGAGGGCGAGCAGGACGGCCGGATTATGGGCGATCTGCAGCACGCCGAGCACGGCCAGAATGGCGAACCAGGCGACCATGACCGGCCCGAAGAGTTTGCCGACGGCGCCGGTGCCGTGCTTCTGGATGACGAACAGGCCGGTCAGGATGCCGAGCGTGATCGGGATGACGTAGGGTTTCAGATCCGGCGTGATGATCTCCAGACCTTCGACGGCGGAGAGCACGGAAATGGCCGGCGTGATCATGCTGTCGCCGTAGAACAGCGCGGCGGCGAAGATGCCGAGCAGCGTGACAATCCACGACAGGCGGGGGTTCTTGGCCTTTTCGGTGACCAGCGCGAGCAGCGCCAGCGAGCCGCCCTCGCCACGGTTGTCGGCGCGCATGATGATGAGCACGTACTTGATCGTGACCAGTACGATGATTGCCCAGAAGACCAGTGACAGCACGCCGAGGATGTTTTCCGGGGTAACCGGGATCGGGTGATGGCCGTTGAAGATTTCCTTCAGCGCGTAAAGCGGGCTGGTCCCAATGTCGCCGAAGACGACCCCGATGGCAGCGACCGTGATGGCCGGCAAGGCTTGCTTGTTATGCGACGACATCTATTCCCCTGTTGCGCCTGGGGCGCAGAATTTTGCGATGCTGCTTGCCTAGCCGCGCCTTTCTCTCGGTAGCGCGGTCTGGCAAGCCCGCCAATCTAGCACTTTGCACTGAGCTTTGGTATAGATGCAGGCATGGTCGGCGGTGTAGAAAGGAGCGGAAAGTGGCAGAAATCAGACGGCATCTGGTGGTTGAGGGCAGGGTCCAGGGCGTGGGCTATCGCTGGTCCATGGTCGAGCAGGCGCGGGCACTCGGCGTTGTCGGCTGGGTGCGCAATCTGGCTGACGGCCGGGTCGAGGCGATGGCCGTCGGCGAAGAAATGGCCGTGCTTGAATTGATAAACTGGGCACGGCGCGGGCCGAACCATGCGATCGTTCAGCAGGTCAATATCGCGCTGGGTGACGGAGATTTTCGGAGCTTTGAGCAGGTGGCGAACGGCTGATGGCGAATGCCACGGTCAACCGGAAAAAACGGTCAAAATTGAAATTGGGAATGTGTGTGTTTGCACGACCAAGGCTGGCGAAAGAAGAGATTGCTGGCACTTATTCCATGACGGCAAAGTGCCCACAAGAGACATTCGTCGTCTCGGTCCTCCAGCAGCAGGTTTCTGAGGGAAGCAGTCATACGGAGCGGCGGCTGGCTGAGAATTACTCGGCCATAACGGCCGTTGGCCTGTAGGTCGGAATCGGGTGGTAAGCCGCCCTTTAGCCTCTGATGTCCTTGAACGGCAGCTCCTAACCGGCGCCCTGCGGTCATCCGTTCATCGCGTGCGATAAAAAAGCTTGGTGCAGCCAGCGTGGCGTGGCCCACGTGAGGATCACGAGGGCCTTGTTCGCCCAGCCCGGAACGACGCTGATGCGTCCGGTCTGTAAGGCGCGGATACCGGTGCGCACGACGGGGGCTGGCTGCATCATCAACAGCTTTAACGCGGGCGTGACCTTCTGCTGCGCCGCGGCAGCGAAGCCGGTATCCGACATGCCGGGGCAAAGCGTCGTCACGGTGACGCCATCGCCCTTGAGCTCGCGATGGAGCGCTTCGCCCAGACGCAATACGTAGGCCTTGGCGGCCGCATAGACGGCGAAGTTCTGCACGCCCTGGTAGGCCAGCAGGCTGGCCACCAGCAGGATCTTCCCGCGTCCTCGCGCCCGCATGTCCTGGGCAAAGACATGGGTGACCGCGGTCAGGCTCGCTACATCCAGTTGCACTATTGCCTGCGTCGCGTCCAGCGGACTATCCACGAACGGGCCTTGCAACCCATGTCCGGCGTTATTTATCAGGATGTCGACTGTAATACCTCTCTCGCTTAGACGACGATGCAGTTGGACGATAGCTTCAATGTCCGAGAGATCGACCTGCTCGACCACGATTTCGACGCGGTATTGCCGGCGCAGCGTCTCGGCGAGTGCTTGCAGCCGTTCGAACCGGCGCGCCACGAGGACTAGCGAGTGGCCTTGTTCGGCATATTGGCGGGCGAATTCCTCGCCGAAGCCGCTCGATGCGCCCGTGATGAGTACCCATGAATTATTGGTTGTGATCATTTTGCTTACCTCTAGTCATTGGTGGAGAGTTTGCCGGCGAGGCGGTTGTTGTTTTCCGATGGGGTATCCCAGCCGCCACCCAAGGCCCGGAAGGAAGCGATGGCGGCACGCGCCGCCTCGGTTTGTGCCTGGGCTTTGGCGTCGCGCGCCTGCAGCAGATTGCCGTCGGCATCGAGCACCTCGATCAGGCTGACGACGCCGCCCTGGTAGGCGGCAAACGAGTTCTCGCGCGCCTTGGCAAACGATGACTCACCCCGGGTCAGGATGCCGACCTGGGCCTCGCGGTTGACCAGGGCGGAGAAGGCGTTCTCGACATCCTCGGTCGCCCGCAACACGGCCAGCCGGTAGGCCGCCAGGGCTTCCGCCTCCCGGCCATGGGCCGCGGCGATCTGCGCATCGACGCGACCGAAGTCGAACAGGCGCCAGCGCAACCCGAGAACGCCCTGGGCCTGGCTGGCGGCCCCGGTGAACAGGTTGCCGCTCGCTATCGCGGTGGCGCTGCCAAGCAGCGCGCCGAGCGAGAACTTGGGGTAATACTCGGCGACCGCCACGCCGATGCGCGCGTTGGCGGCAGCCAGGTGCCGTTCGGCGGCAATGAGGTCGGGCCGGCGGCGCAGCAGCTCGGCCGGTGTGCCGGTCTCGGCTAGGGCCGGCGCGGCCGGGATCGGCTTCACCGGCGCCAGTTCGGCGCGGTGGGTTCCTGGCTGCACGCCGAGCAGTACGTCGAGCGCGTTCATCGCCGAATCGAGGCCGGCTTCGAGGACGGGGATCTGTGCCTCGGCCTGGGTCAGCGAACCCTCGGCCTGGTTCTTCTGGAGTTCGGCGGCGATTCCCTTCTCGTATTGGAGCTGGATCATGGCGAGCAAGCGGCGTCGGGTCTCCACCTGCTGTTGGGCAATCGCGAGGCGCGCCTGCAGGCCGCGGATCATGACATACACGTCCGCGGTCTGCGCGGCGATGGCCAGCCGTGTCGCAGCAACGCCAGCTTCGGACGCCTCGTATTCGGCGCGGGCAGTCTCCCGCCCGCGCCGCAGACCGTCGAACAGGTCGATCTCCCAACTCGCCCCGAGATTGGCCTCGTAAGTGCCACCCCAGCGGTCGAAGCCGGGCGAGCTATTGAGCACCTGCCCGAGCGGGGTCTCAACCGACAGGTAGCCTCGCCCGGCGCTCGCACTCACGTTGCCCGCGGGCAGCAAGGCCGCATCGGCGTAGCGCAATGCGCCACGCGATTGGGCTACGCGCGCCGTCGCTTGGGCGATATCGAGGTTCTGCTCGAGCGCCAGGGCGACGTAGCGCGCGAGCAAGGCATCGTCGAAGGCGGCCCACCAGCGTTGCAGGTCTGCCTTGCCTTGCGCCGAACGTTGCTCGACGCCCTTCTGCCCGAGAAAGCTGGATGTCAGCTCGACCAAGGGCGGCCGGTAGTCGGGACCGACAGCGCAGCCCGACAAGACGCCAACGGTCAGAAGAAGGGCGAGAGAGCGGGGATGGGTGAACATGGGAGTCCTTCGGGGTTTGGTTTGGTTTGTTTTGGTGACTATAACCCAATCTGGTCACTGGTTGTCAACCGACAGCAAACGCGGTATTGTTTTCCCATGAGCGAAATCGAATCTTCCACCCCACAGGCCCGCGGCCCCGTCGACCACAGCGTTCGTGATCAGATCGTCGAGGCAGCCGAGGCGCACTTCAGCCATTACGGCTACGACAAGACCACGGTCTCCGATCTGGCCAAGGCAATCGGCTTTTCCAAGGCTTACATCTACAAGTTCTTCGATTCCAAGCAGGCGATCGGCGAGGCCATCTGCAGCAAGACATTGAGCAGCATCGTCGCCGCGGTCGATGAAGCGGTTGCCGGCGCCAGTACGCCAACGGAGAAGTTCCGTCGATTATTCAAGGCCATGGTAACGACGAGCGTGGAACTCTTCTTCAATGATCGCAAGCTGTACGACATTGCCGCGCATTCCGCCGGCGAGGGTTGGCCGTCCGCCGTTGTCTACGGACAGCGTATTCGGCAGACCCTGACAGAGATCGTCCGCGAAGGGCGGGAAGTGGGCGAGTTCGAGCGCAAGACGCCGCTCGACGAGACGGTGCATGCGATCTATCTCGTCATGCTGCCCTTTGCCAATCCGCTGCTGCTCCAGCACAACCTCGACCTCATCGAGGACGCGCCCAGCCAGTTGTCGAATCTGGTGCTGCGTAGCCTGGCCCCCTAGAACGCTGCCTGAGCAAAAGTGACCATTGACAATATTGGTCACTCGATAGAAGATGAAGGCCTTCGCGTTAAAGGAGGTCATCATGTTTCAGCGCCGCTATATTCCCTTCCTCGCCGTCGTCGGTCTGTTGCCTATCGCCTTGGCAGCCTGCAGCGATGCCACGTCTTCAATCGATCCGCGGACCCAGGCGCCACTCGTCCGGGTCGCGCCGGTAGCGACCGCCATCCAGGCCGAGCCTTCGTTCAGCGGCGTCGTCGCGGCACGGGTGCAGAGCGACCTGGGTTTCCGCGTTCCCGGCAAGATGCTGGAGCGCCTGGTCGATGCTGGCCAGACCGTCAAGCGCGGTCAGGCGCTGATGCGCATCGACCCCACCGATTTGAAGCTCGCCACGCGTGCCCACGACGAGGCCGTTGCCGCCGCCACGGCGCGCGCGCGCCAGACCGCGGAGGATGAGTCGAGATACCGCGATCTTGTTTCGGCCGGGGCGGTGTCAGCCTCTGCCTACGACAAGATCAAGGCGTCCGCCGATTCGGCGCGAGCCGAGCTCAAGGCGGCCCAGGCCCAGGCCGACGTTGCCCACAATGAAACGGGCTACGCCGTACTGCTCGCTGATTCGGACGGGGTCGTGGTCGAGACCCTGGGCGAGCCGGGCCAGGTGGTCGGCGCTGGCCAGGTCGTCGTCCGTGTGGCCCATGCCGGGCGCCGCGAAGCGCTCATTGCGCTCCCCGAAAGCCTGCGTCCGGCGATCGGCTCCGCAGGGCGCGCGACCTTGTATGGCAGCGGGCTGACCGGCGCCGCGAAACTGCGTCAGTTGTCGGATGCCGCCAACCCACAGACACGTACCTTCGAGGCGCGCTACGTATTGGAGGGCCGGCTGGCCGACGCGCCACTCGGCTCGACCGTTTCCATCGAAATTCAAAGCGGCCGCGCCACCCCGGCGCTCCAGATTCCTGTCAGCGCGCTCTTCGATCAGGGCAAGGGGCCCGGCGTCTGGCTTGTCAAAGGTCAGGAGGAACAAGGACAGGGGCTTCAGGCAACCTGGCGCGCCGTGCAGGTAGCCGGCCTCAGCAGTGAATCCGCTGCGATCAGCGGTGGGCTGGCGGCGGGTGATCGTGTCGTCGTACTTGGCGCCCATCTGCTGCACGAAGGCGAAGCGGTTCGCTTGGCTGACAGCAGCGCCGCACCTGGCGCAGCGGCGAACGGTGGGGCGCAGAAATGAGTGCGTTCAACCTCTCCGCCCTCGCCGTCCGCGAGCGCTCGGTCACTCTGTTCCTGATGCTGGCGATCTTCATCGCCGGCGTCATCGCCTTCCTGACCCTGGGGCGGGCCGAGGACCCGGCCTTTACCATCAAGCAGATGACCGTGATCACCGCCTGGCCCGGGGCGACCGCCAAGGAGATGGAAGAACTGGTCGCCGAACCGCTGGAAAAGCGCATGCAGGAACTGCGCTGGTATGACCGGACCGAGACCTTTACGCGACCGGGGCTGGCCTTCACCACCGTGTACCTCATCGATAGTACGCCGCCGGCCGACGTCCCCGACCAGTTCTATCAGGCGCGCAAGAAACTCGGCGACGAGGCGCTCAAACTGCCGCGTGGCGTCATCGGCCCGATGGTGAATGACGAATACGCCGACGTGACCTTTGCGCTCTACGCCTTGAAAGCCAAGGGCGAGCCGCATCGTCACCTGGTGCGCGACGCCGAGGTCATGCGTCAGCGTCTGCTACACGTACCCGGGGTCAAGAAGGTGAACATCATCGGCGAGCAGGCCGAACAGATTTTCGTCGAGTTCTCGCATGACCGCCTGGCGACGCTGGGCGTCTCCCCGCGCGACCTCTTCGCCGCGCTCAACAGCCGCAATGTCATGACGCCCGCCGGCTCGATCGAAGCCAAGGGCCCGCAGGTCTTCATCCGGCTGGAGGGTGCGATCGACGATCTGGAAGCGATACGCAATACGCCGGTCGCGGCGCGCGGCAGGACGCTGAAGCTCGGCGACATCGCCGAGGTGAAGCGGGGCTACGAAGATCCGGCCACCTTCCTGATCCGCAACAACGGCGAACCGACCTTGCTGCTCGGCGTGGTCATGCGCGAGGGGTGGAACGGCCTCGATCTGGGCAAGGCGCTGGAGGCGGAAGCGGCGACGATCAACGCCGAAATGCCGCTCGGCATGAGCCTGTCCAAGGTGACGGACCAGTCGGTGAATATCCAATCGGCGGTTGGCGAGTTCATGGTCAAGTTCCTGGTCGCTCTCGGCGTGGTGATCCTGGTCGGCTTTCTCAGCATGGGCTGGCGCGCCGGCGTCGTGGTTGCGGCTGCAGTTCCGCTGACCCTCGCCGCCGTCTTCATCATCATGGCGGCGACCGGCAAGAATTTCGACCGCATCACGCTGGGCTCCTTGATCCTGGCGCTGGGGCTGCTGGTCGACGACGCGATCATCGCCATCGAGATGATGGTCGTGAAGATGGAGGAAGGCTACGACCGCATCCGTGCCGCCGCCTATGCCTGGAGCCACACCGCCGCGCCGATGCTGGCCGGCACCCTGGTAACGGCGATCGGCTTCATGCCCAACGGCTTCGCCAAATCGACCGCTGGCGAGTACACCAGCAACATGTTCTGGATCGTCGGCACGGCCCTGATCGCCTCGTGGATCGTTGCCGTCGTGTTCACGCCCTACCTCGGGGTCAAGCTGCTGCCAAACTACGAGAAGCATGCGGGCGGGCACGGGGCCATCTACGGCACACCGAATTACGAGCGCTTCCGTCGGTTGCTGGGCTGGGTGATCCGGCGCAAATGGCTGGTTGCGGCGAGCGTGATTGGCGCCTTCGTGGTCGCGATTCTCGGCATGGGCGTGGTCAACAAGCAGTTCTTCCCGACCTCCGACCGGCCGGAGGTGCTGGTCGAGGTGCAGATGCCGTATGGCACCTCAATCGCGCAAACCAGCGCCGCGACAGCCAAGGTCGAAGCCTGGCTGGCAGAGCAGCAAGAGGCCAGGGTCGTGACGTCCTACATCGGCCAGGGCGCGCCTCGCTTCTTCCTGGCGATGTCACCTGAATTGCCCGATCCATCGTTTGCCAAGATCGTGGTCCTGACGGGCGATGACAAGGAACGCGAAGCCCTAAAGTTCAGATTGCGCCAGGCGGCAGCCGAAGGCTTGGCGCCCGAGGCGCGGGTGCGCGTGACCCAGATCGTTTTCGGTCCCCCGTCGCCATTTCCCGTGGCCTACCGCGTCATGGGGCCGGACCCGGACAAGCTGCGCGACATAGCGGCAGAAGTGCGTGGCGTAATGCAGGCCTCGGCCCAGATGCGGACGGTCAATACCGACTGGGGCGAGCGCGTACCGGCGCTGCATTTCTCGCTCGACCAGGATCGCCTGCAGAACATCGGCCTGACGTCCAGCGATGTGGCCCAGCAGTTGCAGTTCTTGCTGAGTGGCATCCCGATTACGGAAGTGCGCGAGGACATCCGTTCGGTGCAGGTCACGGCCAGATCGGGCGGCAACACGCGGCTCGATCCGGGCAGGATTGGCGACTTCACCCTGGTCGGCGCGGCCGGCCAAAAGATTCCGCTGTCGCAGGTCGGCAAGGTTGATGTCCGCATGGAAGACCCCATCCTGCGCCGCCGCGACCGCACCCCAACCATCACCGTGCGTGGCGATATCGCCGAGGGCTTGCAGCCGCCGGATGTCTCCAGCGCGGTGTGGCAGGAGCTGCAGCCGATCATTGCCAAACTGCCGGCCGGTTACCGGATCGAAATGGCCGGCGCCATCGAGGAGTCGGGCAAGGCCAATCGGGCCCTGGCGCCGGTCTTCCCGATCATGATCGCGCTGACCCTGATCACCATCATCTTCCAGGTGCGCTCGATCGCCGCGATGATGATGGTATTCGCCACCGCACCGCTCGGCTTGATCGGCGTCGTGCCGACGCTGTTGCTGTTCGGGCAGCCGTTCGGCATCAATGCCCTGGTCGGTCTGATCGCCCTGTCCGGTATCCTGATGCGCAACACGCTGATCCTGATCGGCCAGATCCGCGACAACATCGCGGATGGATTGGCGCCCTTCAACGCCGTCGTCGAGGCCACCGTGCAGCGCGCCCGTCCGGTCATCCTGACCGCACTCGCCGCGATGCTGGCGTTCATTCCGCTGACCCATTCGGTGTTCTGGGGCACGCTGGCCTATACGCTGATCGGCGGCACCTTCGCCGGGACGATTCTGACCCTGGTTTTCCTGCCAGCCTTGTACGCGATCTGGTTCAAGATCAGGCCGGCGTCCGGCGACGCGCAAACCGTCCCTGCGCTGCGAGCAGAATCCGCCGTAGCCTAACAGAAGTAATCAGCGCGCCGGCACTGAAACGGATTGCCGGCGCGTCGCTAAAATCTCTGGCAGCTTCACCTCGATCCAGTCGGCCAGCGCCTCGACCTTCAGGCCAATTTCCTCGCCCAGAGGTGTCAGCCGGTATTCGACATGGGGCGGCACGACGGGGTAGGAGATGCGTTCGACGAAACCGTCACCTTCCAGCCATTGCAGGGTCTGGGCCAGCATTTTTTCGCTGATTCCGTTCACCTTGCGTCGCAGGTCGCTGAAGCGCTGGGTTCCGCCGAGCAGGGCGACGAGCAACAGGACGCCCCAGCGGCTGGTGACGTGTTTCAAGACCTCGCGGGACGGACATTTTTCCGAAAACAGTTCGCCGCGCCGCATGAGGTCGGAGATAGTTGGTGTGGTGGTTTCATCGGCGTTATGCATTTTGTACTTACCTTTAAGTGCGTACTTACTAAAAGTTAGTGCTGTCGTTATTCTGCTGCTTCCCCTCAACGAAATAAAGGAATTTCAATCATGATCGTCGTTACTGGAGCATCCGGCCAACTTGGCAGACTGGTTATCGAAGCCCTGCTGAAAAAACTGCCGGCCGGTGAAATCGTCGCGGCCGTGCGCAATCCCGAGAAAGTGGCCGATCTGGCCGCGCGCGGCGTCCAGGTTCGCCAGGCCGATTACGATCAGCCGGCCAGTCTGGTTGCGGCCTTCAAAGGAGCTGACAAGCTGTTGCTGATTTCGGCCAGCGAGGTTGGCCGCCGCGTGCCGCAACATCGTGCCGTAATCGATGCGGCCAAGGCGGCCGGCGTCGGTCTGCTGGCCTACACCAGCATCCTGCATGCCGACACGTCGCCCTTGCCGCTGGCGGCCGAGCATAAAGAAACGGAAAGCCTGATCCGCGCTTCAGGTCTGCCAGCGGTCATTCTGCGCAACGGCTGGTATACCGAGAACTGCACGGCCGGGATTCCCACAGCGCTGCAATACGGTATGGTGCTCGGTAGCGCGAAGCAGGGGAGGATTGCTTCGGCGGCACGGGCCGATTTCGCCGAAGCAGCAGCCGCCGTGCTGACGCAGGAAAACCAGGCTGGGCGTATTTACGAACTGGCCGGTGACGAGTCTTACACGCTGGGCGAACTGGCTGCCGAAATAGCTGGCCAATCTGGAAAAGTCGTCGCTTATCAGGATTTGCCGGAAAGCGAATTCAAGACCGCCTTGCTCGGTGCCGGCCTGCCGGATTTCCTGGCGACGCTACTGGCCGAATCTGATGTCGGTGCATCAAAGGGGGGATTGTTCGACGACAGTCGGCAATTAAGCGCCTTGATCGACCGTCCGACCACTCCGCTGGCCGAACTGGTCAGGCTGGCCTTGGGGTGATTGATAAATGGCGGGTTGCTGATACATAGCAGCCCGCTAGGTCCGGCCACCCGAACGATTGAAATGGCCGAGTTGTAGGCATAGGCTACCCGGCAGCTTTAGAAGTGGAGCGGCCATTCAAATGATGGGTCGAAGGAAACGATGACAGACCGCAACTGGCCGATGTCAGCCAGTCGCAGATTTCGTATCAAAGACTCAAAGCAGCGTTGGCGCGTCGGCGAGTTCGTTCGGGTTGTCGCCGCTGGCCGGGAAGTGGTGGGCGAGCAGGGCCGTGATGCGCTCGATGGCGTCCACCATGCCGGTTTGGTAGTTGCCGGCAGCGAACGCTGTTTCCATGCGGCGGCAGATGGCGTCCCATTCGGCTGGCGGGACGAGGGCGGAAATGCCGTGGTCGGCGAGGATTTCGACCTGATGGTCGACCAGCTGAACATAAACGAGGATGCCGTTGGCTTCGCGTGTTGCGGCCACGCCGAGCGACAGGAAGAGGCTTGCCGCCCGGTCGCGGCAGGATTCGTTGCGGAGCAGGGCGCGGAGCGGTAGCGGGCCTTCGATGGCGATGCGGATTTCGCCGCGCTGCTTCGATTCTGAAGCCTTTACCGCTGCGCCGATGGCTGCCAGATCGTCGGCGCGGAAGGCGCGTCTGGCCCACCAGCCGGGCGATGAGAGGTGTTTGAGCAGGCGTTTCAGCATGGTTTCACCAGTTCCCCGAGGCGCCGCCGCCACCAAAGCCGCCTCCGCCGCCGGAAAATCCGCCACCACCCGATGAGCCGCCACCAAAACCACCGGGGAAGCCGCCGCCGGATTGCCAGCCGCCGCGGCCGAGGCGGATGAAGGAGAGCGCGAAAGCGAGCAGCGCCGCGCCACCAGCAAGGCCGAGCGAAGTGAAGAGGGTCCACGCCAGCCAGCCAGCCGCGCCGGAAACGGCGAGCGAGCCGAGCAGGCCGAACATGGAGCGGATGACGCCGGCCATGAAGAAGACGATGAGCAGGAAAGTCAGCGCATCGCCGGAATCGGCGCTGCTCGGGGCGGTTTGCACGACAGGCGCCGGTAGCGGCTCGCCGCGAATGACCTTGTCGAGCGTTGCCACGGTGGCCCGCAAGCCGCCGGCAAAATCGCCCTCGCGGAAACGCGGTGCCATCTGTTCGGCCACGATGCGCTTGGCGATGGCGTCGGGAATGGCGCCTTCCAGCCCGTAGCCGACTTCGATGCGCATGCGCCGGTCGTCCTTGGCGACGATGACGATCACGCCATCATCGACGCCCTTGCGACCGATTTTCCACGCCTCGGCCAGTCGGATGCCGAACTGCTCGATGCTTTCCGGCTGCGTCGTCGGCAGCAGCACGATGGCAATCTGCGCGCCCTTGTCCTTTTCCAGCGCCGCCAGGCTGGCCGTCAGCCCGGCTTTATCCTCGGCTGACAGCGTGGCGGTCAGGTCGGTGACGCGCTCGGTCAGCGCCGGCAGCGCCACCTCGTTGGCGCTCCAGCCGAGCAGCGGCAGCAGCGCGAAACAGAGGGCGGCGAGCCAGCGGAACATCAGGGCTTACTTGGCGGCGGCCGGGGTGTCGAACTTGATGACCGGCGGGGCGGAAATCGCCTTCTCGTCGTCGACCGTGAAATTGGCCTTGGGCTTGTAGCCCATGGCCATCGCCGTCAGGTTGTTCGGGAAGGTACGGACCGAAATGTTGTAGACGCGCACCGTGTCGATGTAGCGGTTGCGGGCCACGGTGATGCGGTTTTCGGTGCCTTCGAGCTGGGCCTGAAGGTCGCGGAAATTGGCGTCGGCCTTGAGGTTCGGGTAGTTCTCGGCGACTACCAGCAGGCGGGAGAGGGCGCCGGAGAGTTCGCCCTGGGCCTTCTGGAACTTGGCGAAGGCGGCTTCGTCATTGACCAGTTCCGGCGTGATCTTCATGCCGGCGACGTTGGCGCGCGCTTCGGTGACGCGGGTCAGGACTTCCTTTTCATGCGCGGCATAGCCCTGGACGACGGAAACGAGGTTGGGAATCAGGTCGGCCCGGCGTTTGTACTGGTTGAGCACCTCGGACCAGGCGGCGTTGACGCCTTCGTCGTTGATCTGGATCTGGTTGTAACCGCAGCCGGAAAGCAGGCTGGCGATGAGGACGAGGATGGAGTAGAGACGAATGCGCATGAAGATGACTCCCGAAAAATGGTTCGCGGAACAGCATACCATCGTGATATTTCCGGGCGGGTAAAGTTTGGTTGGGGCTTGCGGACTCCTCCCCCTTCAAGGGGGAGGCTGGGTGGGGGATGGGGGTGAAAAGAGGATATCTAGTCTAATCCATGGCTTGTGGATACCCATCCCCACCCCGGCCCTCCCCTTGAAGGTGAGGGAGTAGGGCCTCATCCGATTCCCTTGGCTTTACCAGCCCGATTCCACGGTCAACCCGAAAAAACGGCCAAAATTGAAATCGTCGCCCGAAGGTCTCAGGCCGGTTTGCGGCGCAGCAGATGCATGACGATGAAACTGAGGACCGCCTCGCCACGCTGGTTCACCGCCTGATACTTGAGACGGGCAATGCCGCGATCCGGCTTCGAGTTCGATGGACGGACTTCAAGTACTTCGATCTCGCTGTGCAGCGTATCGCCTGGCCGCACGGGGGCCAGCCAGCGCAATTCGTCGATGCCCGGCGACCCCAGGCTCGATTCGGCCAGGATGCCGGACTGGATGAACAACCGGAAGCAGATGGCCAGACTCTGGAAACCGCTGGCGATCAGCCCGCCGTAGGGCGAGTCGGCGGCCGCGTTGGCGTCGAGATGGAAGGGCTGCGGGTCGTAGCGCCAGGCGAAGTCGATGATCTCGGCTTCGGTCAGTGTCAGTCCCGGCGAGGTGAAGCGCTGGCCGGGGGTGAGGTCGTCGAGAAAACGGGTATCCATGACGGCAGTCCTTTCTGTGGAAGCAGGGGGTTACGGGTTCCGGCACAACGAAACCCGCGTATCGCCGGCCTTGCCGCAGGGTGTCGTTGCGCCGGCCACGGGGTGCGGTGTGCCGTGGCCGTCCATTTTGGCGGCCAGGGTTTCCCATTCGAGCACGCCGGTTTTGTCGAGCTTGAGGCGGAGCAGCCAGCCGCGCTTGGCTTCCGGGGTCTCGAAGCCGTCGAAGACGAAGTTGCCGAGGCTGTAGATGATGGGCTTGCCCTGATATACGTCGGCACCCTGGGTGACGTGCGGGTGGCTGCCGACGACCATGCTGGCACCTTCGTCAATCATCCGCCGGGCGAAGCTTTGCAGGCGCGGGCTGGGGGCCGGTTCGTATTCCCAGCCCCAGTGCATGAAGGGAATGATGAGGTCGGCGCCGGCGGCCTTGGCGGCGCGGATGTCGCTGATGACGTGATCGTCCTCGCTCCACGCCGTGCCGGGCGTGTTGGTGCCAGCTTCGAAGGCGCGCGGGGCGAATTCGTTGTAGCCGAGGATGGCGATCTTGAGGCCGTGGCGTTCGATCCACAGCGGCTGGTGGGCCTCGATGAGGTTTTTGCCGGCACCGAAGTGGCCGATGCCGGCGGCGTCGAGGCGGCGCAGGGTTTCGAGCAGGGCGGCGTGGCCGTAGTCGCCAACGTGGTTGTTGGCCAGCGTGACGGCATCGAAGCGTCCGCGCAGAACGCGCAGCACGCGTGGGTGGGCGCGGAAGGCGTAGGGCTTGCCGGCGGAGCGCTGGCCACTTCTGGCGACGGGGGTTTCGAGGTTGGCAATGCGGTAGTCGGCGGCCTTGAGGGTTTTGGCGAACGGGGCGAGCGGGTCGCCACCCTTGGCGATGAGCCGGCCGGGGCCGTCATCGAGCATGACGTCGCCGGCAAAAATGAGGGTCAGCGGCTCGGCCTGGACGGTGAGCGCGGCCAAGAGGGCGATTCCCACGGTCAACCGGAAAAAATGCCTCATTTTGAAATCGTCTCGCGCAGTTCGCACCAGTAATCGAGGACGAGGCCGTAGCGCGGCTCGTAGGCATGGTTCAGCCCGGTGAAGCCGTAGCGGCCGGCAGGCACGGGCGGGTAGTCATAGGTCGCCTGGTGGATGAGCGGGCGGCCGATGATGTCTTCGTGCTGGGCGTAGGTGTAGAGCTTGATGCTGGCGAGGTCGGCCGGCTCGCGCCGGAAGACGGCGCGGAAGAGCAGGTAGGAGCCGAACTCGACTGCCTCGACGGTGTAGGGCGAGGCCGTCGGTCGGGCTTCGACGATCTGCGTCTGGCCGGCGTAGTCGACGTGGCAGAAGACGCTTTCCTCGGCGCTGGCGTGGCTGATCAACAGGCCGGCAAACAGGGTGCCGATCAGCGCACTAGCGGGATGTCGCACGCGTGGCCGGTTTGAGCATGATGTTAACCGGCACCGGCTGACCGTTTTTCGTTGCCGGCGTCGGTTTGGCGCTGACAAAAAGCAGTTTGCCGCCAGCTTCGATCCGGGCGCTGACCGTGGCGCTGGCCTTCTTGCCCATGAGGTCGCGGTCGACCGTGGCGCTGAAGGGAATCGGAACCTGGGCGCCGTTGAGTTCGTAGCGCTGATCGGCCAGCGTGCGCCGGCCGGACTGGATGCGGATCTTGAGGATGGCGTTGGCCGGCAGGGCAATGCGGGCGAGGTAGCTGACGCGGCCGGCGATGTCGATGAAGCTGCTGGCCGCCGCTGGCTGCGTTGTGGCCTGCGGCATGACAGGCGCCACACTGCCCCGCGTACAGCGGCGCAGGTTGTTCTTGCCGTCTTCGAAAATGGCGTCGTCGCCCTTGGTCGCCAGGCGGATGTCGCCGCTGCGATAGAGCGCGCCGGAGGCGGCCGGGACTTGCGGCAAAACGACGGCTTGGTCGGCGAAATGCAGCGTCGCCTGCGGTCGACCGGAAATATCGGCCAAAAATGAAATGTCGATGCGGCTGTTGTTGTCGCAGGTGTAGGCGATGCGTTCGTCGCCGGCGAAGGCGCAAAAAGGGACGAGCAATGCCAGCAGTAGCGCCGGCAGGGGGCGGAGGTTCATGGGTTTTCCGGTTTGGGGAGGGGAATCCAGCGCCCGTCGATCAGACCTTCGATGGGCTGGAAGGCCGATTTGTAGGCCATTTTGCGGCTTTCGGCAATCCAGTAGCCGAGGTACAGGTAGGGCAGGCCGAGGGCATTGCACTGGGCGGCCTGCCAGAGGATGTTGTAGGTGCCGAAACTGGCGTTCGGGATGTCCGGATCGTAAAACGTATAGACCGACGACAGGCCGTCGTCGAGCACGTCGATGAGGCTCACCATGCGCACGACGCCGTCTTCCGTGAACTCGATCAGCCGCGTATCGACCCGGCTTTGCAGGAGAAACTGGGCGTACTGGTCGTGGCTGTCCTCGTCCATGCCGCCGCCCGGGTGGCGGGCCTGCTGGTAGCGGTTGTAGAGGGCGTAATGTTCGTCGTAATAAAGCAGGTGCAACTCGCGGGCACGCAGGTTGGCGTGCTGTTTCAGGGCTCGGCGCTGGCTGCGGTTGGGCTGCAACTCGGCGACCGGCAGGCGCACCGGCACGCAGGCCTGGCAGTGGTCGCAATGCGGCCGGTAGGTAAACACCCCGCTGCGCCGGAAACCGGCCCGGACCAGCGCGCTGTAAATTTCGCTGTCGATCAGGTGGGCCGGCGTCGCTACCTGCGAACGCGCCTCGCGGTCGGCCAGGTAACTGCACGGATAGGGCGAGGTGGCGTAGTACTGGAGGAGCGAGAAGGGCAGTTCGGCGTCGTCAGGCTGGGCCATGGTTTACCACGCGAGGTCGAGTTGGTCAGTCGACCAGCGGTCGCGCGCCGATTCGGCTGCGGTCAAGGTCAACAGCCGGGTCAAAAAGGCGTCGCGCGGAATTTCGCGGGCGCCGAGCGAGGCGAGGTGGTCGGTATGCATCTGACAATCAATCATGCCGAATTGGTTGCTCACAAGATAACGCACGAGGTGGGCGAAAGCGACCTTCGATGCGTCAGTCCGCCGGGAGAACATCGATTCGCCGTAAAACATGCGACCGATGGCCAGCCCGTACAGGCCGCCGACCAGCGTGTCTCCCTCGTAACTTTCGACCGAATGCGCCCAGCCGAGTTCATGCAGGCGGCAGTAGGCTTCCTTCATTTCTGGCGTGATCCAGGTGCCATCCTGGCCGTCGCGTGGCGTTGTCGCGCAGGCATCCATGACGCCGGCGAAATCAGTGTCGAAACGCACTTCAAATTTGCCGGCGCGCAGCGTCTTCTTCAGCGAACGGGTCAGCCGGAATTCTTCGGGAAAAAGCACCATGCGCGGATCGGGCGAATACCACAGCGGCAAGCCATCGACCGTCCCCCACGGGAAAATGCCCTGCCGGTAGGCGGCGAGAATACGGTCGGGCTGCAGGCCGCCACCGACGGCAAGCAGGCCGCCCATTTCTTCCCGGGCCATGTCGACCGGCGGAAAAAGGTCGAGCGGGCCGAGAAAAGGGATCATGCGTGATCGTGAAAAACTAGCTGGCGCTGCTATTGGCCAGCCAGGTGATCGGCTTGACCTGCTGTTCGAGCTTGATTTCGCAGGCCGGATCGTCGCATTCCTCATGCTTCATGAAGGCGATGACATGGTCGGCGTCGAGCCGGATGCCGATTTTTTCGCCCAGCGCATGATTGTGGTGCGACGGGACCAGCGACAAGACCTGCGTGCCGCTGGCCAGGCGCAGCGTGTACAGGATGTCGGCGCCGCGGAAAGCCTTGTTCAGCACCTCGGCCTGGACGGCGCTGGTGTCGTCATGAACGATATCGTCCGGCCGCAACAGCACGTCGACCTTGCAGCCGTTGTCGCAGGCGGCGCAGGTTTCGTTGCACTCGACCGGCGTATCGGAAATCAGCGTGCCCAGTTCCATGCGCACGCTGTTGTTGTCGCCGACCGTGCCGGTCACCAGCACGCCCTGACCGATGAAATCGGCGACAAAACGATTGGCCGGCCGGTGATACAGGTTGTACGGGACGTCCCACTGCTGGATGCGACCTTCGTACATGATGCCGATCTCGTCGGCCATGGCGAAAGCCTCATTCTGGTCGTGGGTGACCATGACCGCCGTCGACCCCTCGCGCTTGAGAATTTCGCGCACCTCGGCCGACAGCCGCTCGCGCAGGCCGACGTCAAGGTTGGAAAACGGCTCGTCGAGCAGGATCAGTTCCGGCCGCGGCGCCAGGGCGCGGGCCAGCGCCACGCGTTGCTGCTGGCCGCCGGAGAGTTCATGCGGGAATTTGCTGCCCTGACCATGCAGGCCAACCGTCGCCAGCAATTGACGAACGCGCAGATGAGCGTCCTCGCCCGGGTTGCGACCGAGGCCGAAGGCGACATTCGCTTCGATGGAAAGGTGCGGAAACAGCGCGTAATCCTGAAAAACCATGCCGATCCGCCGCTTCTCGGGCGCAACACGCTGGCCGGCCTGGCTGACGACTTTGCCGTGCAGGCGGATTTCGCCACCGGCGATGTCTTCAAACCCGGCAATGCAGCGCAGCAAGGTCGTCTTGCCGCAGCCGGAGGGACCAAGCAGGCAGGCGATGCTGCCGACTTCGAGCGAGAAGTTAACGCCATCGACGACGGTGTGGTTGCCGTAGCGCTGGACAACGCCATTTAGTTCAAGTTGGGCCATAGGTGGTCGATTATAATTCCCATTCACACACATGCGCACAGCCCTTTATTCCCCCCTGCTGACGGTCGGAATCGTCGTTGCCCTGCTGGCTGGATTGCCGGTGGCCAGCGTTGGCCTCAATCTCTTTGTTGGCGGCACCAGCGCCACCTGGTCGCACCTGGCCGACACCGTACTTTCCGAATACATCGCCAATTCGCTCTGGCTGTGCCTCGGCGTCGGGTGCGGCGTCGGCATCGTCGGCGTGGCGACGGCCTGGCTGACCGCCATGCACGAATTCCCCGGCCGCCGCTTTTTCGAATGGGCCATGGTGCTCCCACTGGCCGTTCCAGCCTATGTCATGGCCTACGTCTACACCGATTTCCTGCAGTTCGTTGGCCCGGTGCAAACCTTCCTGCGCGACACCTTCGGCTGGGAACATGGCGACTACTGGTTCCCGGACATCCGCACGCTACCCGGCGCCATTCTGATGTTCGTCAGCGTGCTCTATCCCTACGTTTACCTGCTCGCCCGCACCGCCTTTCTCGAACGCGCCAGCGGCATGCTGGAAGCCGCGCGAACGCTGGGCATGGGGCCATGGCGGGGCTTCTTCGCGGTCTCGCTACCGCTGGCCCGGCCGGCCATCGTCGCCGGCATTGCCCTGGCACTCATGGAAACGCTGGCCGATTACGGCACGGTGGCCTATTTCGCGGTCAATACATTCACCACCGGTATTTACCGCGCCTGGTTCTCGCTCGGCGACCGCGTCGCTGCCGCGCAACTGGCCGCCATGCTGCTCGCCTTCGTGCTCTTCCTGCTCATGGCCGAGCGCACATCGCGCGGCCGGGCCCGTTATCACAACACAACCGGCCGCAACCGGCCGATGGCTGGCGCGCAGCTACGCGGCCCGGCCGCCTGGCTGGCAACCCTGGCCTGCACCGTACCGTTGTTGCTCGGCTTCGTTCTGCCGGCGATCTTGCTGCTCAAAATGGCCTTGACCGAAGGTGACGCCCAGTTCGGAGAACGTTTCCTCGTGCTCGCTCGCAACAGTTTCGTGCTGGCCGGCGTGACGGCCGCCATTGCCGTCCTGCTCGCCCTGCTCATGGGCTACGGCGCTCGCCTGTCGAAAACGACCTTCGCCAACGGCTTGAATCGTCTCGTCGGTCTGGGCTACGCCGTGCCGGGTGCGGTCATTGCCGTTGGCGTGCTGATTCCCGTGACGCGTCTCGACAACTGGCTGGCCGGGCAATGGACGCAGTGGTTCGGTTACAACCCCGGACTGTTGCTGACCGGCGGCATCGCCGCGCTGATCTACGCCTATCTCGTGCGCTTCCTGGCAGTGGCGCTGCATACGGTTGAATCGAGCCTGGCCAAGATCACGCCGAACATGGATGACGCAGCGCGCAGCCTGGGGTTGGGGCAGGGCGAAACGCTGCGCCGGGTGCATGTGCCGATGCTGCGCGGCAGTCTGTTGACGGCCGGTTTGCTGGTTTTCGTCGATGTGATGAAGGAACTGCCGGCCACGCTGGTCATGCGGCCCTTCAATTTCGATACGCTGGCCACACAGGCCTACACGCTGGCCTCGGATGAGCGCCTGGCCGAAGCATCGACGGCCGCCCTGGCCATCGTCGCGGTGGGTTTGTTGCCGCTGATCGCCTTGTCGCGGCAGATTACGGCCGCGCGCCGGCGCTAACCGGCTTTCTTCAATTCTCGGCTGCAGCCCGGCAGACTGCTAGCGTTTTTTCGGCGCCTGCGGCGAAGGGCCCTGGTTTTCGCTTTCTTCCAGGAAAAGCAGGTCCATGCTCAGAAGGCTGGTATCGGTTCCGAATTGACTCGACGTCTCGGCGTCGTCAGTCGGAGTAAACGTATCTGAAGACGAATACTCGATGAGGTTGCCCGGTTTGCTTTCGTGTAATGGCAGATCAACTGCTTCGGCGGTCGGCGGAGGCATGTTGGAGAGGGTGAACTCGACGGTGTTGTCCGGCTTTGTCTCAGGAGGTGGCGGCGTGACGACCTCGTCGGGTACGGGGGCGTTCGGAGTCACAGGGCTGAGCGCAATGGCCTCGAGCGGTATCGCACCTTTTTGCAGCAGCAGATCGGCGATGTCCTGATGGCCTTTTCTCAGGGCCAGCCGCAGTGGCGCTCCCGGGCCGTCGCTGGCGATGGCGTTTGGATTGGCACCACGATTCAGCAACTCGCGAACGACGGCCAGGTTGCCTTCAAAACAGGCGGCGCGTAGTGGCAGGCCACTACAGCCGTGCATGTCGGGCATCTCGATGTCAGCGCCATCGTCCAGCGCAGTGAGTACGCCAGCCAAGCTGCCTGCGCGGATGGCATCGATCAGTTTATGCGTGGTGAAACTTTTGACGGTCATATTCCAGTTGTTTCGTAGGCCCCGGGAATTGTAGGTAATTGCCGGGGCTTTGGCGAGAACTGGCGTTACTTGCTGGTGTTACTTGAAACCGGCACGGTCGAAAATGATCTGGGCCTTGGTCTGGTACATGGCGAGGTTCTTGACCGGCAATTTGTCGGCCTTGAATTTGCCCATGGCGTCGAGTGCCGGATTCGCCACTTTGACGCTGTTGACCGCAGGCCATTCGTTATTGCCATCGGCGAAATAGCGCTGGGCCTGATCGGAGGCCAGGTATTCGAGGAACTGGACGGCCGCCTCGCGATGCGGCGCAGTCTTCAGCACGCCGCCGCCGGAAACATTGATGTGGGCGCCATTGCCGCCCTGGTCCGGCCAGACGATGCCAACCCGTTCCATCATTTTCAGATCTTCGGCCTTGGTCGAGCGAAGCAGGCGAGCCACGTAGTAGGTATTGGAAATCGCCACGCCACACTCGCCGGCGGCAACCGCCTTGATCTGGTCGGTGTCGCCGCCCTTCGGGGCGCGGGCGAAATTGGCCACCATGCCGCGGGCCAATTCTTCAGCCTTGGCTTCGCCTTGGTGGGCAATGATCGAGGCCATCAGCGAAAGGTTGTAGGGGTGCGAACCGGAGCGTGAGCAGAACTTGCCTTTGAGTTTCGGGTTGGCCAGATCGGCATAGTTCTGGACATCTTCCGGTTTGACCGCGACCTTGTTGTAAACGATCACCCGGGCCCGCGTCGAAAACGAAAACCAGTCTTCGGTGCGCAAGTGGGCCGGGATGCGCGATTCGAGCAGTTTGGAGGAAACCGGAGCAAACAGGCCCAGTTCATGGGCTTTGGCCAGTCTGGCGGCATCGACGGTCAGGAAAATGTCGGCCGGGCTGTTGGCGCCTTCATTTTTGATCCGCTCGAGCAGTTCGTCTTCCTTGCCTTCGATCCGGTTGATCTTGATCCCGGTCTGCTGGGTAAAACTGGTGTAAAGCGCTTCGTCCGTCTGGTAGTGGCGGGCCGAATACAGATTGAGGATTTTTTCTTGAGCAAACGCCGAATTGGATATGGCAAGAGTCGCGACAGCGATCAGGGCGGGCATCAGTTTCATGCGGGAACTCCGGCTGGATATGAGAATTTTTCCAGTCTACTGGCTACAGGCCGCCTTGTAAATGAGAATGATTATCTTCGGTGGGCGTAAAAAAAGCGGCTAGAAGCCGCTTTTGTTCAATTGCCTTCGAGTATTCGTCGCGCTCCGTTGTAGCGGGTCATCCAGTAGCTGTTATCCATGTTCTCGACACGAACTTCGGCGCCCTTGCGCGGTGCATGGAGGAAATGGTTGTCGCCAAGATAGATGCCGACGTGTGAAAAGGTGCGACGCATGGTGTTGAAAAAGACCAGATCGCCCGGTTTCAACTGGTTGGCATCGACCTGCTGGCCGACTTCGCTCATTTCGCGAGCGGTGCGTGGCAACGAGGTGCCAGTGCTGTCCTTGAACACGAGTCGGACAAAGCCGCTGCAGTCCAGGCCGCTCTCTTCGTCATTGCCGCCCCAGCGGTAACGGACGCCAACCAGCTTGAGACCTTGCAGGATGACATCCTGAGCAGCGTTGGTGTAACGTTCAAAAAACGACTGTTGCTCTTCGGGCTTGCGAATCTGCTCGGCCGCCAAGGGCGCACCGATCCCGCTCAGGAGCAGCGAGGAAGCAAGCAGTAGAGAAACCAGTACTTTATGCATAGCGGCGAAATATATTTGAAAAGTAGCCGGCTGTAAAGGCGACGAAAATTCACCGGCTGCAACTATGTTCATCATCCGTAATTATGAATACAATTTCGTTCCCGAGGCGTGAGGCAAACATGGATTCCTTCAAGGCACTGCTGATTGAAGAATGCGATGACAAGGTGAGCAGTGGTTTCGTCCGGATGGGCGAAGGCCAGCTGGATGCCGGAACTGTCACGATCAAGGTTGCCTATTCGAGCATCAATTACAAGGATGCACTGGCGGCGACGGGGGCGGGAAAGATCATTCGGCGTTTCCCTTGCGTCGGTGGCATCGACCTGTCCGGTACGGTCATCGCCAGCGACGACGCGCGCTTCAAACCAGGTGATTCGGTAATTGCCACCAGTTTCGATATCGGTGTCGCCCATCACGGTGGTTATGCCGAAATTGCCCGGGTGCCGGGCGACTGGGTGGTGCCCTTGCCCTCTGGTCTGTCACTCTTCGATGCGATGGCCCTGGGCACGGCGGGGTTTACCGCGGCGCTGGCCATCGTCCGCATGGAAGAAAACGGTTTGCGCCCGAGCAAGGGGCCGGTCATCGTGACTGGTGCTACGGGTGGCGTCGGCAGTCTGGCGGTCGATATGCTGGCCCGGATTGGTTATCACGTGGTCGCGCTGACCGGCAAGGAGAGCGAAGCGGATTACTTGCGCGGCCTCGGTGCCGCCGAAGTCATGCTGCGCCAAAGTCTCGATCTGTCGAAGATCAGGCCACTGGATCGGGCGCGCTGGGCGGGTGCCGTGGACAATCTCGGGGGAGATGTTCTGGCCTGGATCGCCAGCACCATGGAGCAGGGGGGCACTATCGCCAGCATCGGGCTGGCGGCCAGCATGTCGCTGAATACGACGGTGGCGCCTTTTATCCTGCGTGGCGTTTCCTTGCTCGGTGTCGACTCGGGTTATATCCGGGAGCCCTATCGGAGCGGTGTCTGGCAACGACTGGCCAGTGATTTGCGTCCGCCGCATCTGGCCGCCATGTCGCGGCGGATTCCGTTTGACGATCTGCCGGCCACTTTCGGCGAATACATTGCCGGACGAGCCAAGGGGCGAGTCGTGGTGGAAATTGGCGGAGGCTGACGTGGCCGAGTTGCCGCGCATTCTGGTGGTTGATGACTCACGGGTAGTCAGGATATCGCTCATCCAGCATTTGAAGGGGCAATACGAAGTGCGCGAGGAGGGCGACGGCGAGGCGGCGTGGCAGACCTTGGTGCTCGATCACTCCATTCGCGCCGTGATTTCGGATCTCCAGATGCCGAAGCTGAATGGTTACGAGTTGCTGGAGCGTGTGCGCACTTCGAAGCTGCGGCGTCTGCAACAGTTGCCGTTCATTCTGGTTTCCGGTGAGGAAACCGAAGAGGAGCGGGCCAAAGCTAAGGCGATGGGCGTTTCTGATTTTGTTACGAAGGGCGCGGGATGCACAGAGGTGTTGACCCGTCTGAATAACTTGCTGGTCCTGACCGACGCACAGGAACACCTTGATGCCGGCCGCGAGCAGATGGTCCAGGATCCGGTCAGCGGTTTGTTTACCCGAAAATATCTCGAGTTGCAGGCCGCTCAGGCGATGTCGCATGCCAACCGGCATGGCGTTGAGGTCAGCGTGATGGTCCTTGGTTTCGATGGTTTCGCTGGCATGGGTGAGCGGCTCGGGGTGCAGGTTGCCGATGAGGTTGGCAATCGCTTTGCCAGGATGCTGGCGGGCAAGATGCGCCAGGAAGATAGTCTCGGCCACTTCGGCGCCGGGCAGTTTGCGGTTGTTTCGCCGGGAACGGCGCCGGCTTTTTGCGCGACTTTTGCCGAGCGCGTGCGCGAGGCTGTCGAGGTGGCGCGTTTGTCGGTCCAAGGCCAGACCGTGGCCTTGACGGTCAGTATTGGCCTGGCCAGTGTACCTACCGATTTGGTGACTTCGGCCGGGGCGTTGCTCGATCTGGCTGGTGAGCGCATGCATGCGGCCATGCAGGCGGGTGGAAACAGGACCGAGTCGGGCGGCGTGACGCCTGCTTCCCGGCCGATCTCCATCCACCATGCGCTGGAATTGCTGGCCGCCAATCGCCTGTCGCCGGTGATCCCGCACTTGCCTTCGCTGGCTGAGCGCTTGTTGCCGTTGATGAGTTTGATGAATCGTGAATTGGGTTTGGCTTTGCCGGTGGCAGAGATCGAACGTGTTTTGAGTGAACGGAAATCTCAAAAAAATTAGTCCGTTCTGTATTTTGTTGTGCAGGAAAACCTAGCTAGAGGGAGTTTTATGGCGACGTACAAGGAGTTTCACCAGTATTCCATCGAAAAACCGGATGAGTTCTGGACCGAACAGGCCCAACTCGTGGATTGGAAAGAGCCGTTCACGCAGGTGTGCGACTATTCCCGTCCGCCGTTCGCAAAGTGGTTCGTCGGTGGCAAGACCAATCTTTGCCACAACGCAGTTGACCGCCATGCGGCCAAGCGTCCGAACGACAGAGCGCTGATCTTCATTTCGACCGAAACCGATGAAGAAACGGTTTACAGCTTTGCCGAACTGCAGCGCGAAATCGAGCGCATGGCAGCGATTTACCAGAGCCTCGGCGTCAAGAAGGGCGACCGCGTCCTGATTTACATGCCGATGATCGCCCAGGCGACCTTCGCCATTCTGGCCGCAACCCGCATCGGGGCCATTCACTCGGTGGTGTTTGGAGGCTTTGCTTCCGGTTCGCTGGCTACCCGGATCGACGATGCCAAGCCGGTGCTGATCGTTTCTGCCGATGCCGGCATGCGTGGCGGCAAGGCCGTGCCCTACAAGCATCTGCTCGATGAAGCCATTGAGCTGGCCGAACACAAGCCGGCCAAGGTGCTGATGGTCGACCGTGGTCTGGACAAGGCTTTCAACAGGGTTGCCGGTCGCGATGTCGACTACGCCACCGAGCGCGCCAAGTTCATGGATGCCAAGGTGCCGTGCGAATGGCTGGAATCCTCCGAGCCATCCTACATTCTTTACACCTCCGGCACGACCGGCAAGCCGAAGGGCGTGCAGCGCGATACCGGCGGTTATGCCGTGGCGCTGGCTTCGTCGATGAAGCACATCTACTGCGGCGGCGAGGGCGAAACCTTCTTCTCGACCTCGGACATCGGCTGGGTCGTTGGTCACTCCTACATCATCTACGGCCCGCTGATTGCCGGCATGGCCACCGTGATGTACGAAGGCACGCCGCTGCGTCCGGATGCCGGCATCTGGTGGCAGATCGTCGAGAAATACAAGGTCTCCGTGATGTTCTCGGCGCCGACCGCCGCTCGCGTGCTGAAGAAGCAGGATCCGGTCTTCATGCACAAGTACGACCTGTCGTCGCTCAAGCACATCTTCATGGCCGGCGAACCGCTCGACCAGCCGACCCACGAGTGGTTCATGACCGAACTGCAGAAGCCGGTCATCGACAACTACTGGCAGACCGAAACCGGCTGGCCGATGCTGGCTGCCTTGCCGGGCGTTGAAAATACGCCGATCAAGTACGGCTCGCCGTCTTTCCCGGTCTACGGTTACAACCTGCAGATCTTCCGTGAAGACGGCTCGGTCTGCGGAGCCAACGAGAAGGGTATCGCTGCGGTCATTCCACCGCTGCCGCCGGGCTGTTTGTCCACCGTCTGGGGCCAGGACGACCGCTTTGTCAGTACCTATTTCACGCTGTTCAAGGAGCCGCTGGTTTATTCCTCCTACGACTGGGCGATCAAGGACGACGACGGTTACTTCACCATCCTCGGTCGTACCGACGACGTGATTAACGTGGCCGGTCACCGTCTTGGCACCCGTGAAATCGAGGAAGCCATCCAGAACCACCCGGCGATTGCCGAAGTGGCAGTGGTTGGCGTCGAGGACAAGCTCAAGGGTCAGGTGCCGATGGCTTTTGCCGTCGTCAAGGATGCTTCGAAGATTGCTACGCCCGAGTTGGTCAAGGCGCTGGAGAAGGAAGTCTTTGGCACTGTCGACAGCATTCTCGGTGCCATTGGTCGTCCGGCTCGCGTGCATTTCGTGACCGGCTTGCCCAAGACCCGTTCCGGCAAGATGCTGCGCCGTTCGCTGCAGGCGCTGGCTGAAGGCCGTGATCCGGGCGATCTGACGACCATCGACGATCCTTCGACGCTGGAGCAGATCAAGAACGCGCTGGCCAGCTAAGCTTCGTTCTTGCCGCAATAAGCCCGCCGATGCGAATCGGCGGGTTTTTTTTACGTCCTGCATTTCATTTTTGGCCATTTTTTCCGGTTGACCGTGGAGGTCTGCGCTGTGACGGCGTTTGCTCCGGCGTCACAATCCGTCTCGGTGGTGGGTGGTAGAATGCCCGCCAACTGAAGCTTCCTGTGGTTTTTGACAAATGATTTACGAAACCGTCGCCGCCGTTGATCTGGGCTCCAACAGCTTCCGTCTGCAGGTCGGGCGGGTGGTGGATAACCAGATTTACACGCTCGACTCCATGAAGGAGCCGGTTCGTCTGGCCTCCGGCCTGATGCCGGACAAGCGCCTCGATGCGCCGGCCCAGGCTCGTGCATTGGATGCGCTGCGCCGTTTTGGCGAACGATTGGGTGGGCTGGACAAGGGGGCGGTGCGAGCGGTGGCGACCAATACGCTGCGGGTGGCCAAGAACGCCTATGAATTCCTGCCGCTGGCCGAGGAGGCGCTCGGCTTCCCCATCGAAATTATCGCCGGTCGCGAAGAGGCTCGCCTGATCTACATCGGCGCCTCGCACTCCTTGCCGTCGGCGGCGCACAAGCGCCTGATCATCGACATCGGCGGCGGCTCGACCGAATTCATCATCGGCAAGCGCCATGAGCCGCAGCTCATGGAATCGCTGTACATGGGCTGCGTCACCTACACGCTGCGCTTCTTCCCGGACCGCAAGATCGACCGCAAGCGCCTGCGCGAGGCGCAGGTGGCGGCCGCCAAGGAAATCGAGCTGATAGCTGCTGATTATCAGCGGCTGGGCTGGAAGGAGGCTATCGGATCCTCCGGTTCGGCGCGGGCGATTGCCGATGTGCTGGAACTGAACGGCCTGAATCCGAACAACGAAAGCGGCATCACGCGGATCGGGCTGGAAAAGCTGTGCAATCTGCTCATCAAGGCCGGTTCGGCCGAAGCGCTCGATCTGCCCGGGGTCAAGGGCGACCGCCTGCCGGTTTTCCCGGGTGGTGTCGCCATCATGTCGGCGATTTTCGAAGAACTTGATATCGAACGGATGTCCTACGCCGAAGGCGCCTTGCGCCTGGGCGTCCTTTACGACCTGCTCGGCCGCTTTCATCATCACGACATGCGGGATTCGACCGTGGCCCAGTTCCGCCGGCGTTATCAGGTCGAAGGCGACCAGGTCGAACGCGTCGAGGCGACCGCACTGTCGGCGCTGACCCAGTTGTTCGACGGCGTGCCAAGCGAGGCTGACGTCCAGTTCCTGTCGTGGGCCTGCCGCCTGCATGAAATCGGCATTTCCGTGGCGCACAACGCCTATCACAAGCATGGCGCCTACATTCTGACCTATGCCGACATGCCGGGCTTCTCCAAGAAAGATCAGGCGCGGCTGGCCATGGTGGTCCTCGGCCATCGCGGCAAGCTCGAGAAGCTGGGGGCGATTCCTGCGGTCGATAGCGCCTGGGACCTGATTTTTTGCCTGCGCCTGGCTGTGCTACTGCACCGTACGCGCGATGACCGGGCCATCCCAGCCTGGCGTGTCAGCCGGGGTGAAAACGGCTATGTCATCGAAGTGCCCGCCGAATGGCTGGCGGCCAATCCGTGGACAGCCGCCGCCTTCGGCGAAGAAGCCGGCGTCTGGAAACAGCTTGGCCGGGACTACACCCTGCAGTCGAAACCGACGAGGAAAATCGTATGAGCCAATCCCCGAGCTTGCAAGTCGAGCCGGGGAGAGTGGTGCTGTCCGGTTGCTGGACGCTGGCCGAAATGCTGCCTCAGATGTCGACTTTGCAGGTCGATCTGGCAGCTTGTTCAAGCAGCATCGAAGATTGGGATCTGTCGGCCGTAAGGCGACTCGATAGCGCCGCCGCTGTGCTGCTGTGGCGCACCTGGGGGGCGAAGTGGCCGGCCGGCCTGGTTGCCGGCGAACTGCATCGGCAGGTGCTTGAGCGGGTTGCCGAATTGCCCCGCGAGATCCCCGAGCAGGCCCGGCCGAGAGTGCGCCTCCCTGAATGGGTAGGCGCCTTGCTGTTCAAGGCGCTGGGCAACTTGCGCGGCATGATTGCCTTGTTCGGCCAGTTGCTGCTCGACGTGGCCTATCTCTTCCGTCATCCGCAGGATGTGCCATGGAAGGAAATTACCGCCAATGTTTACAAGGCCGGGGCGCAGGCACTGGCGGTTACGGCGCTGGTCGGCTTTCTGATCGGGGTGACGATCAGCTATCTGTCGGCGTTGCAGCTCAAGAGCTTTGGCGCCGACCTGTTCATTGTCAATATTCTCGGCATCTCGATCATTCGCGAACTGGGGCCGGTGCTCGTCGCCGTGCTGGTGGCCGGCCGTTCCGGTTCGGCGATGACGGCGCAAATCGGAGTGATGCGGGTGACCGAGGAAATCGACGTGCTATCCACGATGGGGATTTCGCGCAGCATCCGTGTCGTTTTGCCCAAAATTTTCGGGTTGACCGTAGCAATGCCCTTGTTGGTCCTGTGGACCTCGGCTGTGGCGCTCTTCGGCGGCATGCTGGCGGCGCTCCTTCAGCTCGATCTGTCCCTCGTTTATTTTCTCGACAACTTGCCGCGGGCCGTGCCGGTGTCCAATCTCGTCATCGGCCTGTGCAAAGGCGTTGTCTTCGGTTTCGTCATCGCCGTCGTCGCCTGCCACTTTGGCTTGCACGTCAAACCCAATACCGAGAGCCTGTCGGCCAACACGACCAGCGCCGTGGTGACGGCGATTACCACGGTCATCCTCTTCGATGCAATTTTCGCCGTGTTTACCCGGAATATCGGTGTGCCCTAGCCATGAGCCAGTCACCCGTCATTGAGCTGAATGGCGTCTGTGCCAGTTTTCGTGGCCGGGCGGTTCATCGCGATCTTTCGTTGCGTGTCGAGGAGGGCCAGATCGTCGGTTTGCTCGGCGGATCGGGTAGCGGCAAGACAACCTTGTTGCGCGAAATTCTCGGCCTGTTGCGGCCGGATTCCGGCAGCGTCCGCCTGTTTGGCGTTGATCTCAACGACCCGGATGTCGAAATGCAGCGCAATCTGCGTCGCCGTCTCGGCATGTTGTTCCAGCACGGCGCCTTGTTTTCAGCCCTGTCGGTTTTCGACAACATCGCCTTTCCGCTCCGTGAGCTGCGTTGTCTTGACGCCGACTGGATTCGCCGCCTGGTTCATCTCAAGCTGGCGATGGTCGGGCTGGAACCGGATCACGGCAAACTGATGCCGGCCGAACTCTCCGGCGGCATGGTCAAGCGCGTTGCCCTGGCTCGCGCCCTGGCGCTGGAGCCCGAACTGTTGCTTCTCGACGAGCCGACGGCCGGCCTTGATCCCGATCGCAGCCAGAACTTCGTCGAGCTGGTCGGCGACCTGCAGCGCGAACTCGGCTTGACCGTCGTCATGGTCACCCACGACCTCAATACCCTGGCCGGGCTGGCTACCCATGTCGCTGTGCTGGCCGATCAGCACATCATCGCCTTCGGCCCGAAAGCCGAGGTCATGACGGTCGATCATCCTTTTGTTACCGGCTTTTTTGGCGCAGACCGCCGGAAGCTGCTTTAATTGGCATCCATGGAAAACAAGTCCTACGCCTTCGCTGCCGGTCTCTTTGCCCTACTGCTCGGAGCGGCTGCTCTGCTGGCCGTGTATTGGCTGAGTGACAGCAAGGACTCGGAGCATGAATACATCGTCGTCACCAAGCAGAATATCGGTGGCCTGAACCCGCAGGCGCAGGTGCGTTACCGTGGCATTCGGGTCGGCAAGGTCAGCGACATCCGCCTTGATCCCGAGGATTACAGCAATATTCTGGTGAGCATCTCGGTCAATGACGATGTGCCGCTGACCAAAGGGACCGTGGCCAAACTGAACTATCAGGGGGTGACCGGTCTGGCCCATATCCTCCTGCTGGAAACCGGCAAGGATAATGAGCCGCTGGTGCCTGATGACGAACACCCGCCGCGCATCACGATGATTCCGTCCTTGCTCGAAGAGTTGGGCGAAACCGGTATGGCTACGCTCAAGCAGGCACGCCAACTGATGGCGAGCGCCAACGCCACGCTGGACGAGGAAAATCGCGCTCTCCTGAAGGCTACGCTGGTCAATCTCGAAGCGGCCTCGGGCAACATGAAACCGGTGCTGGAAAACCTCAATACGACGCTGCTGCAGGTTAAAAAACTACTCGACGATCGCAATATCAGGAATCTGTCGCAAGCCGCCGGTGAAGTTCAACCCCTGCTGGCCGATACCCGCGTCCTGATCGGCAAGATGCAGGTGGCGACCGACAAGCTTGATGTGGCCATCGGCGACGCTTCGGCTGGCGGAACCTCGGCGCTGATGCCGCGCCTCAACGAGCTGGCGACCGATTTTTCGCTGACTTCGCGCCAGTTGAGCCGCGTCCTACGCGTTCTCGAAGATACGCCACAGGGCCTGGTCTTCGGTGCGCCGGCCCAGGTGCCCGGTCCGGGCGAGACCGGTTTCAATCCGGCCGGGGAGAAATAAGATGCGCTGGATGCTGACCCTGTTGTTTTGCTGCCTGCTTTCAGCCTGTTTTACGGCTGGCAAGCGCGGCGGCGATAGCGCGCTGGCCGTCTATGATTTTGGTCCGGCGCCAACGAGCCTGTTGGCCACGCCGCGCAAACAGCCTCTGGCGCTCGAGGTTCGGGCGCCGCTGTGGTTCGACTCGCAGGGTATCGATTATCGGCTGGCCTATGTCGACGCCGCCCGCTTGCGCGAGTATGCCCGGGCACGCTGGGCCGGGCCGCCGGCGCAAATGATCCAGCAGCGACTGATGCAGCAACTTGATTATTCAATTTCCGGGCAAGGGCAGGCGCGTTGTGTTGTGCGGGTCGAAATTACCGAGTTCAGCCAGGTATTCATCACCCCGGAAAGCAGCAAGGGCGTCTTGCAAGGCCGCGCCACTCTGCTTGATCGCTCGCGCCGTCAGGTGGCCGAGCTTGATCTTAAAATCGAGAAGTCGGCAGTCAGCCAGGATGCGCGGGGAGGGGTTGGTGCTTTGTCCGGTGCCGTTGAACAATTGGCAGCCGATCTGCTCGCCTGGGAAAAAGGGCTGGGCGCGAGCGCCTGTTCAGGCTAGCTGGAAATGATGCGTTCGGCGATGCGTTGCTTGAGATCGGCCAGATTGTCGTCGAAGTGGGTGTAATGCATCAGCGACAAGCCGAAGACACAGGCGTAGAGCAACAGGCTGCGGCTCTTGGCCTCGGCATCCGACATGCCGGAGGCAACGAAAAGTTTGCGTGTGCATTCGAGTCGATAAAGGTCGACTGACTCGACGACCGCAGCTGCCCGTGGGTCATGCCGTGCCCAGTCGCGAACGGCCAGTTCGATCGACATGCCCTTGCGGTTCCGGCTGGCGCCGTACACCTCGATGGCATAGTGGAGTTGCTGGCTTTCCTGCCCAACAGCTACGGACGTGGTTTTCTCGATATCGCGGATCCGCCCGATTTTCCATTGCTCGAGCACCGCATCGAGTAGTGCCTGCCGGTCCTTGAAGTGCCAGTAGAAACTGCCTTTGGTAACGCCGCAGCGCTTGGCCAGCACTTCGACCCGCAAACCGGTGACGCCTTCTTTTGCCAGCACGTCGATAGCCTCATCCACCCAGCGTTCCGGGTCGAGTTGAGTGCGTGCTTCGGCAGCCCGCTTGCGAGGTTTCACGGATGAGGATTTAATCAAGGGCTTGACAGGTTTGTTTTCCATACGCTACCGTATGCTTTTCCATACGACACAGTATGGTCATTGTGCTGATTGAGTGATCGTCTGTCAAACAGGCGGCAGTAATTCAAAAAAGTTGAACCGAAAAGGAGATGCTGGTGAAGATTCTCGTACCCGTAAAACGAGTCGTTGATTACAACGTCAAAGTCCGCGTCAAGGCAGACGGCACTGGTGTTGATCTGGCCAACGTCAAGATGAGCATGAACCCCTTCGACGAAATCGCCATCGAAGAAGCCGTGCGCCTCAAGGAAGCCGGTATCGCCACCGAAGTCATCGCCGTCTCCTGTGGCGTTGCCGCCTGTCAGGAAACCCTGCGCACCGCCATGGCCATCGGTGCCGACCGCGGCATCCTCGTCGATTGTGGCGACATCGAAATCCAGCCGCTGGCCGTCGCCAAGCTCCTCAAGGCCCTCTGCGACAAAGAACAACCGCAACTCGTCATCTGCGGCAAACAAGCCATCGACGACGACGCCAACCAGACCGGGCAAATGCTCGCCGCCCTGCAAAACTGGCCGCAAGCCACCTTCGCCTCCAAAGTCGTCATCGCTGACGGCAAAGCCACCGTCACCCGCGAAATCGACGGCGGCCTCGAAACCCTGGAGATTTCCCTGCCAGCAGTCGTGTCGACCGACCTGCGCCTCAACGAGCCGCGCTACGCCACCCTGCCCAACATCATGAAAGCCAAGAAAAAGCCGCTCGACACCGTCAAGCCGGCCGACCTTGGCGTCGACGTCACCCCGCGCCTGACCACCCTCAAGGTCGCCGAACCCGCCAAGCGCAGCGCCGGCATCCGCGTCGCCGACGTCGCCGAACTCGTCAACAAACTCAAGAACGAAGCGAAGGTGATCTAAATGGCTATCCTCGTCATCGCCGAACACGACAACACCGCCCTCAAGGCCGCCACCCTCAACACCGTCGCTGCTGCCGCCAAGATTGGCGGCGACATCCACCTCCTCGTTGCTGGATCAGGCTGCAGTGCCGCCGCCCAGGAAGCCGCCACCCTCAACGGTGTCAGCCTGGTAAAAGTCGCCGACGCCGCACACTACCAAAGCCAGACCGCCGAGAACCTCACCGCGCTGGTCATCGCCAACGCTGCGGGCTACAGCCACATCCTTGCCCCCGCCACCACCTTCGGCAAGAACCTCGCTCCGCGCATCGCCGCGCTCCTCGACGTCGCCCAGATCTCCGAAATCACCGGCGTTGAAAGCCCGGACACCTTCGTGCGTCCGATCTACGCCGGCAATGCCCTGGCCACCGTCAAGAGCGCTGACGCCGTCAAAGTCATCACCGTCCGGACCACCGCCTTTGACACGGTCAACCGGGAAAATGCCGCGAAAATCGAAAACATCGCCGCTGCAGCCGACACCGCCCAAAGCACCCTCACGAACCGCGAACTGACCAAGTCCGAGCGTCCCGAACTCGGTGCGGCCAAGATCATCGTCTCCGGTGGTCGTGGCCTGGGCAGTGGCGAGAACTACCACAAGCTCCTCGAGCCGTTGGCCGACAAGCTCGGTGCGGCACTCGGTGCCTCCCGCGCCGCCGTCGATGCCGGCTTCGTGCCGAACGACTACCAGGTTGGCCAGACCGGCAAGATCGTCGCCCCGCAGCTCTACATCGCGGTCGGCATCTCGGGTGCCATCCAGCATCTGGCCGGCATGAAGGAGTCGAAAGTCATCGTCGCCATCAACAAGGATCCCGATGCACCGATCTTTCAGGTGGCGGATTACGGTTTGGTTGGTGATTTGTTCGAAGTGGTGCCGCAACTGGTCGGAGCAGTCGGCTAAAATAGCCATGTGAATCTGACAGATACCTTGATGGGCGAAGGATGGTACTGGGCGGCATGGATCGCCTGGTTACTGTTTTTCGCCCATAGTCTTTGGCGGGCCCCCTGGGCGCGGCTCAAGGACTCCGAGTTGTTCAATGTGTGGCTCGGGATGATTGTTTTGCTAACCCTCGTCTGGAGTCTCAAGGCTGGCGTCAAGCCTGGCCTGACTTACCACTTGCTGGGGGCGACGGTCTTTACGCTGAGTTTCGGTCCGCATCTGGCCTTTGTCGGGCTTTCCCTGGTGACGCTTGGCATAACCCTGAATAGTGCCGCCGGGCCATTTGCCTATGCCGCAAATGCCCTGCTGCTGGCCGGCCTCAGTGTCGTGCTGAGCCAGTTTTTCTTCCGCATATTTCGCCGTGTGCTGCCGAGACATTTCTTTGTCTATATCTTCGTAAATGGCTTTCTCGGTGCTGCGCTGACGATTATTGGTGTTGGCTTCGGTGCAACCGCCCTGTTGGCAATGGCCGGGACCTATGAATGGGACTATCTGATCAGCGAATATTTCCCCTATTTTGTCCTGCTTGCTTTCTCTGAAGCGTGGTTGTCCGGGATGTTGATGACTTTGTTCGTGGTTTACCGCCCTGAATGGGTAGTCAGCTTCGATGATTCAAGTTATCTGGCCGGTAAATAACGGCTACAATTCCAATAATTTAATGTCATTTGGAGCTGTGTCTTTGAATCGCTTTGCTCGTCGCTATTCTTTGCCGGTCTTGATGCTTGCCTTGTCAGGGGGGGTGTCGGCGGTAGGCTTGGGCGATTTGCGCGGTCAGCCAGTTCTGGGTGAGCGGATGCAGTTGGAAATCGATCTTCTGGGAGCAGAAAAACAGAAGCTTGATGCGAGTTGTTTCCGCCTTGTGCAGCCATCCGGGGCCGGTGATCTGCCGTGGCTCAAAAAGGCCGGTTTGAGTGTACGCAAAGGCGCTCAGCCTGTTCTCGAAATTCGCTCAGATGTGCAGTTGCGTGAACCGATCATGCAATTGGCAGTACAACTCGGTTGCGGGCATGAAGTATCCCGCGAATATATCCTTATGGCATCGCCGCAGAGAGCTGACCCGCCCGTGGCGAAGGAGCGCCGCCAGCCCGAAGTGGCATTGCCTGCCGATAGGCCGCAAGTTCGGCCGCCCGCAAAGGTTCGTTCCGTAGCGTCTGCGGTAGTCGATGCGCCGCCCAGATTGCCGACCCGGCGAGCTGAGAAGCGGCCGGTTACCAGCGGAATGCCTGATCGCCTGATGTTGTCGGATGGTGACTTCGCCGCTGAACCGTCATTGCGTTTGGCCACTGGACTATTCCGCGGGGCCACCGAGGTGAAGGAGACGCAGCGCGAGATCTTGCGTCTTGAGTATCGGATGCTGATGGCCATGCATGAGCAGGCCACCTCTCAATTGGCCACAGCCGAGAAGTTGCGCAACATGGAAGCTACGTTGGGCGAGCTTCAGCAGCGTGCCGCCGAATTTGCCAAGCGCGTAGAGACGAACGATGCTGCGCCGGTTGCCGGATCTTCTGAGCAAACAGCCTCGAGTGCTCAGCAGCCAACTTCCACCGAACCATTGTCTTCCGGCAGTGATGTTGCCAAGCGGCAGCCAGCACCGCAGCCTCCTGTGGCCGAAGAGACCTCTGGCTTGTCTGAGTGGACGTTGTACGGGATATTGCTTGGGTCGGTGCTCGGGCTGGCTGGTTGGCTGGGCTGGAGAAATTATCGTCCGAAGAGTCCGGGGAGTACGGACAGCGAGCCTTCGATCGATATCCCAGAGTTGACGGTTGACCCGAAGCGTGCCGATGAGCGGGAGGAGCTTGGTGGTGTCGACCTCCACTTCGAGCCGGTAGCCATGGGTATGCCGATGCAAGTGGATGTCGAGCTTGATGCCGGAAGCGAAAGCCTCGCCAGGCGCTCGGAAATCCCGGCAAAGGTGCCAGAGCGCGGCCACGACTCCCTGATGTCGATCAATGCTACGACGCTGGATGAACATTTCGAAGCCAATCCCGTCATGGAACTGGCCGAGATCATGCTCTCCTTTGGTCGCGTCAAGGGCGCTGCTCAGGCTTTGCAGGAATACATCGATCACAATCCACAGGAAGCACTGCAGCCGTGGATCCGCTTGATGGATGTGTACCGGATGGCTGGTATGCGTACCGAGTTTGAGAACGTCGCCCGCAATCTGAATCTGCATTTCAATGTCGAGGTTCAGAGTTGGGATGGGGCTCAAGCAGGGGAGGGCGCGTCTGCGGAAAACGAGCGCCCGCTTGCGCCTCGACCGCAGACTCTGGAAGACCTGCCGCGTCTGGCCAACACGATTGTCGATCTTTGGACATCCGGGGATGTCGTGGGCTACATGTACCAATTGTTGCGTGACAACCGCGGGGGGCAACGCACGGGGTTTACATTGCCGGTCGTCGAGGATGTGCTGTTCCTGATAGAACTTAAAGAAACCGCTAACCGTATGGATACCGTCTGATGAGTGAATATCTCGCCCCGCTGAAAGAAATGCGTTTTGTCATGCAGGAACTGGCAGGCCTTGATCAGGTGGTTGCTCTGCCAGGTTGTGAAGAGGCTTCGCCAGATGTCGTCGATGCCATTTTGGAAGAGGCTGCCCGCTTTGCCGGTGAGGTTTTGTCACCCCTTAACCGGGTTGGCGACAGGGATGGCGCCAAGTGGAAAGATACCGTCGTAACGACTTCCCCCGGCTTCAAGGAAGCCTATCGCCAGTTTGTTGATAATGGCTGGAACGGTCTGGGTTGCGATCCCGAGTTCGGCGGGCAGGGCCTGCCCAAACTTCTGTCGACGGCCGTCAGTGAAATGTGGAAGGCCGCCAATCATGCCTTCTCGCTTTGTCCGATGTTGACGCAAGGCGCCATCGAGGCCTTGATGATTGCCGGGACCGACAAGCAGAAGGCAGCTTATCTGCCAAACCTGGTTTCAGGAGACTGGACCGGCACGATGAACCTGACCGAGCCCTCGGCGGGTTCTGATCTGGCAGCAGTGCGTTCGCGCGCTGAGCCGGTCGGTGACGGAACGTACAGGATTTTTGGTCAGAAAATTTTCATCACCTACGGCGAGCACGACATGACGGATAACATCGTCCATCTCGTGCTGGCGCGGACGCCCAATGCGCCCGAAGGCGTCAAGGGCATTTCGCTGTTCGTCGTACCCAAGTTCCTCCTCAATGCCGACGGTACGCCGGGCGAGCGCAATGACGTTTATTGCGTGTCCATCGAACACAAGCTGGGCATTCACGGGAGCCCCACGGCTGTGCTGGCCTTCGGCGACAATGGT
This sequence comes from Ferribacterium limneticum, assembly GCF_020510565.1. Taxonomy (NCBI): domain Bacteria; kingdom Pseudomonadati; phylum Pseudomonadota; class Betaproteobacteria; order Rhodocyclales; family Azonexaceae; genus Ferribacterium; species Ferribacterium limneticum. The sequence goes on along the minus strand of NZ_CP075189.1, from coordinate 3,380,567 downwards.
GGGGCCATCGGCACGCTGGTTGGCGAGGAAAATCGTGGTCTCGAGTACATGTTCATCATGATGAACGCAGCCCGCTTCAATGTCGGCCTCGAAGGGCTGGGTGATGCCGAGCGCGCCTATCAGCGTGCAGTGGCATATGCCAGGGATCGCGTTCAGGGGACGGAAGTCGGTGTTCGTGGTGGGCCGAAGGTGCCGATCATCAAGCACCCGGATGTACGCCGCATGCTCCTCTCCATGCGCGCCCGTATTGAAGCCATGCGGGCGCTGGCCTATGTCACCGCCTCCGCTCAGGACAATGCACACGCCAATCAGGATGGCGCTGTTCGTGAAAAAGCGCGGGCTTTTGCCGATCTGTTGATTCCGGTCGTCAAGGGCTGGAGTACCGAGAGTGCTATCGATATTGCCTCGCTGGGCGTGCAAGTCCATGGCGGCATGGGCTACATCGAGGAAACCGGTGCCGCCCAGCATCTGCGCGATGCACGGATTACCGCCATCTACGAGGGCACGACTGCGATCCAGGCGAATGATCTGATTGGTCGCAAGATCGCCCGCGAAAAAGGGGCGACGATCATGGCAGTCATCGCCGACATGCGGGCCGTAGCAACGCAGCTCGATGGCGATCTGGCGGTCATCGGCGCTCGGCAGAGTGCTGCGGTCGATGCGCTGGAAAGGGCTGTTTCCTGGCTTGTGGCCAATTTCTCCACCGATCCGAAGGCTGCTCATGCCGGGGCCGTGCCTTTTCTCCATCTCTTTGGCATCGTGGCCGGCGGCTGGCAGATGGGGCGCGCCGCAGTCATTGCCCGTAGCAAGATTGCGGCTGGAGAAACCGATCCTTTCTGGGCAGCAAAACTGGCGACAACCCGGTTTTATGCCGATCATTTCCTGACCCAGGCATCGGGCCTGGCTGAGTCCGTAGTGGCCGGCGCAACTGGTTCGCTGGAACTCGCCGAAGACAGTTTCTGACAATCAGTCTCCTGATTCCCCCAAAAGCCCGCGATTTCTGATATAGTCGCGGGCTTTTCAACCTTGCCCTACCGCACTCGCATGGCGGAGGGTTTATCCCAAAAGGAGATTGCATGCGCCATTACGAAATCTGCTTTATCGTCCATCCGGACCAAAGCGAACAGGTGCCCGGCATGGTCGAGCGCTATCGCGCCATTGTTGCCGCCAAGAACGGCACCATTCATCGTCTGGAAGACTGGGGCCGCCGTCAACTGGCTTACCCGATCCAGAAAATCCACAAGGCTCACTACGTTCTGATGAACATCGAGTGCGACGGCGAAACGCTGAACGAACTCGAACATTCGTTCAAGTTCAACGACGCCGTGCTGCGCCACCTGACCGTCAAGATGAAAGCGGCTGTGACGACTCCTTCCCCGATGATGAAGGAAGAGAAGTCCAAGTCGATGATGCCTGGCGACGCAGCTCCGGCTGCTCCGGTTGAAGCGGCTGCTGCCTAAGACTCTGTACGGGAATTACGGCTGAACTGCATCACACTCTCGGGAAAACTGGTCGAGCGCAAAGCATTGCGCTATACACCGGCCGGTGTCCCGGTTAGCGAAGGATGGCTGCAACACAGCTCCTCGCAAACTGAAAGTGGTGCAGTGCGCTTGGTGGAAGTGGAAATTGCTGTCGTGGCCCTGGGCGAAACTGCCCGCTGGCTGGAGGCAGCGCCCCTTGGAGGGGTGGTCAAACTGACCGGATTTCTGGCTGCCAAGAGCCGCAACAGCAAAGCTCCCGTGCTGCATGTGAATACACTCGAATTTTTGGAAGGAAATGAAAATGGCTCGGTTCTTCAAGAAGAAGGATGACGACAAGAAAAAGAAGCGCGGTGGCGGCCTGTTCAAGCGTCGCAAGTTCTGCCGCTTCACGGCTGAAAAGGTCGAACAGATCGACTACAAGGATGTGGATGTCCTCAAGGAATTCATCCAGGAAAACGCCAAGATCATGCCGGCTCGTCTGACCGGCACCAAGGCCGGCTATCAGCGCCAGCTGGGCACCGCGATCAAGCGCGCCCGCTTCATGGCCCTGCTGCCTTACACCGACAACCATCAATAATTTTCGAGGAGACGAAACATGCAAATCATTCTGCTCGAAAAGGTTGTCAACCTCGGTAATCTTGGTGACGTCGTCAAGGTCAAGGACGGCTACGCCCGTAATTTCCTGATTCCGCAACGTATGGCCAAGCGTGCTACGCCGGCTGCCATGGCTGAATTTGAAGTTCGCCGTGCCGAACTGGAAAAGCTGGCTGCTGAAAAGCTCGCCGCCGCCCAAGCTGTTGCCGACAAGATGAACGGTACTGCTGTCTCCGTCGCCCGCAAGGCCGGCATGGACGGTCGCCTGTTCGGTTCCGTTGGTAACGTTGATATCGCCGAAGCTCTCAAGGCAGCCGGTTTCGATGTCGACAAGGCCTCCATCCGCATGCCGGACGGTCCGCTCAAGGCAATCGGCGAGTTTCCGCTCGACGTGGCTCTGCACACCGATGTGCTGGCCAACATTACCGTGGCTGTGGTCGCCGAGTAATTCCGGACATCACCCACCAAAAAGGCCTCGCGATTGCGAGGCCTTTTTAATTTAAACTTGCCGCCATGAATCAACGTCCGCCAAAGCCAAGAATCTCCGATTCCACCCTCGATCATCTGCGTGTTCCCCCTCACTCCATTGAGGCCGAGCAGTCGGTTCTTGGCGGCTTGCTGCTGGATAACCAGGCTTGGGATCGAATCGGCGATCAGGTAGCAGAAACCGACTTTTATCGGGATGAACACCGGCGGATTTTCCGGCAGATTCGCAAGTTGCTGGATAATGCCAAACCGGCCGATGTGGTTACGGTTGCCGAGGCGCTTGATGCAGCCGGGGAGGGTGATCAGACCGGTGGGCTGGCCTACCTTGGCGAGTTGGCCGCCAATACGCCATCTGCGGCCAACATCAAACGCTACGCCGAAATCGTTCGCGAGCGTTCGGTATTGCGCAAGCTGGTCGCCACTGCCGACGAAATTGCTGCCGATGCGCTGAATCCGCTGGGGCGGGATGCCGAGACACTGCTTGATGAAGCGGAGTCAAAAATCTTCAGGATTGCCGAAGCGGGTGCCGGGCACAGCGAAGGTTTCGTCCACATCAATCCCTTGCTGACTCAGGTGGTTGAGCGGATCCAGGAGTTGCATGACCGTGACAATCCTTCCGATATTACGGGCGTGCCGACCGGTTTCATCGATCTCGACCAGAAAACTTCGGGTTTCCAGCCGGGTGACCTGATTATTGTTGCGGGTCGTCCGTCGATGGGAAAGACGGCGTTTGCGCTGAATATTGCGGAGAATGTGGCGGTCGAAAGTGGTTTGCCGGTTGGCGTCTTTTCGATGGAAATGGGTGGAGCCCAGTTGGCCATGCGGATGCTGGCTTCGATTGGACGCCTCAATTCGCAAAGCCTGCGTACAGGCAGGATGAACGACGAGGAATGGTCCAAGCTGTCCTTCGCGCTCGGCAAATTGCACGAAGCGCCGATTTATATCGACGAAACGGGGGGGCTGAGCCCGGCCAATCTGCGTGCCCGCGCCCGCCGTCTGGCGCGTCAATATGGCGGGAAGTTGGGGCTGATTGTCATCGACTACATCCAGCTCATGAGCGGCAACCGGCAAGGGGAGAATCGGGCGACCGAGGTTTCGGAAATCTCCCGCTCGATCAAATCCCTAGCCAAAGAGCTTCAGGTGCCCATCGTTGCCCTATCGCAGTTGTCGCGGAAGGTTGAGGAGCGCACCGACAAGCGACCGATGATGTCCGACTTGCGTGAATCAGGCGCTATCGAACAGGATGCCGACGTGATCCTGATGATGTACCGCGACGAGTATTACAACAAGGAAAGCCAGGATAACAAGGGCTTGGCTGAAGTCATCATCGGCAAGCAGCGTAACGGCCCGACCGGTACAGTGCGCCTGAACTTCGTTGGCGAATTCACCCGCTTCCAGAATCTGGCTAGCGGCGGTTTCATCGATTCGCAGAACTGAGGTTCGTTTACAGAACGACCTGCCGGGTGCGGATGGTGTACTGGAGGGCTGCGTCGGAGCGGCTACCCGATGACTCCAGTTGCGGCATGAGGAGAAATGGAACGGCAGAACTCTTTCCTGGCAAGACGACATCAGTCCCCAGGTTGAAGGCAATCCAGTTCATTTCCCACACGCCGAACAGGATTTTTTTCAGCGAGATCAGCTTGCTGTCGCGATCGGAAAGTACTTCCATGGATATCGCACGGCGCACATCGCTGGGATCAACGGGGATCCATCCGTAGCCCGGCACGTAGAATTCGGCACGAACATGATGGCCACGGGTTGCGTCGTCGCTGCTCAGTCCAAGGCTTCTGAAAAGTCGTGACGATCCGGTTCGCATACCATAAACGCAGCGCGCCGGGATGCCGATGGCCCGGCAGATCGAGACAAAGAGACCGTTGATGTCAGCCGAGCGCCCACCATACTGTCCCTGAATCAGCTGTCGGCGTACGTCGCCAGTGCCACAGCCGGGCAGAGTCGGATCGTAGATCGTGTTATCGACAACCCATTCGTAAACGGCCTTGGCTTGGGCAACCGGGTCCTTGATGCGTCCGAGGATGCGTTCACCAAGCTGGAAGGCCAGGCCGTCGTTGGGAATCAATTGCGAGGCCTGCAGGTTGCGCCGCAGAATGTCTTCGCGCTCCGGGGCGACCGTCCGTTTGGTGACGTCGAAATGGCGGTCGGCCGTGGTGACGTGCGTGGTTAGCTGGAGGCGGGCATCGCTGCTGTCGGGCCATTCGCAATGGAAAACCTCAAGGTCGCCGTCGGGCAGGCGGCGCATACTGGCGTTGGCCTGGTTGCCAGCCCATGTGTGTCCGAGGGTACGCTGGAAAAGGGTGTCCTGGTTGAGCGGCAGGGGCAGCCAGAGCTTGGCCGGGCCGCTCCTGTTCTTGAGGTTGACCGTCGTCGTGATTTCAAAGGTGCGCCATTCAGTTGGCGGTTCCGGGGCCTTGACCGGCGGCAGGCGGGATGCGGAGGTGCCTAGCGGTGGGCGCTCGATGACCGAATCTTCGGCGGTATGGACCACCGGCTGCTGAGGCCTGTAGCTGACTTTGCCTTTTCGCTGGCCAGGTTTGACGGCTGGTTTTTTTGCCGGCTTGCCCGTGCGTGCCTTGGTTGAACCGGCTTTGGCCTGCTTCTTTGCTGCCCAGGCGTCGGTGACGAATAGCGAGAGTGCTGCGGCTGATGCCAGAAAATCGCGACGTTTCAAGAAACTCCTCCGGCGGAAATAATCCGTGGTTGAAACGAAAAGGCCGTGTCACTGACACGGCCCCTTTATTGGAGAAACGATTATAGCACTTCGGCCGCGTGGTCAGCCAAGCGGGAACGTTCGCCGCGTTGTAACGTTATGTGACCGGAGTGTGGCCAGCCCTTGAAGCGGTCGACGACGTAGGTCAGGCCGGAGCTGCCTTCGGTCAGGTAAGGCGTGTCGATCTGGGCGATGTTGCCCAGGCAGACGACCTTGGTGCCGGGGCCGGCGCGGGTGACCAGCGTTTTCATCTGCTTCGGCGTCAGATTCTGCGCTTCGTCGATGATCAGGAACTTCTTGAGGAAAGTCCGGCCGCGCATGAAGTTCATCGATTTGATCTTGATCCGCGAGCGGACGATGTCGTTGGTCGCTGCCTTGCCCCAGTCGCCGCCATAGGGGCTGTTGCTGTCGTCGGTATGAGTCAGGACATCGAGGTTGTCTTCAAGGGCGCCCATCCACGGCGCCATTTTTTCTTCTTCGGTGCCGGGCAGGAAGCCAATATCTTCACCAACCGGAACGGTGGCCCGTGTCATGATAATTTCGGCGAACAGCTTGGTTTCGAGCACCTGAGTCAGGCCGGCGGCCAGGGTCAGCAGGGTCTTGCCGGTACCGGCCTGGCCGAGCAGGGTGACGAAATCGATGTCCGGATTCATGAGCAGGTTCATCGCGAAGTTTTGTTCGCGATTGCGCGCCATGATGCCCCATACGGCATTTTTCGGATGGCTGTAGTCGATCAGCGTTTCAAGGACGGCAGTCTTGCCCGCGGTTTCCTTGACGATGGCCGTGAAGCCGTCCTTCTCGAGCCAGATACACTCATTGATCAACATCTGCGGGCAGAGGGGGCCGGTGACCTTGTAGTAGGTGCGGCTGTCCTTCTTCCACGATTCCATGCCTTTGCCGTGCTTGTCCCAGAAGTTGTCGGGCAGGGCGCGGGTGCCGGAGTAGAGGATGTCGGTATCCTCGAGCACCTTGTCGTTGAAGTAGTCCTCGGCGAGCAGGTTGAGGGCGCGCGACTTGATGCGCATGTTGATGTCTTTCGACACCAGGATGACCGGGCGCTTGGGGAATTTCTTCTGGAGGTGGATGACCACCGAGAGGATCTGGTTGTCGACCTTGGAGGTCGGCAGGCCTTGCGGCAGATCGGCGCTGATCGCTTCGGTCTGCAGGAAGAGGCGACCGCTGGCCAGCTTTTTCGACGGGCCGTAGAGATCGATGCCTTCGTCGATGTCGTCCTCGCCATTGGCGGCCAGCAATTCGTCCAGCATGCGTGATGTCTGGCGGGCATTGCGGGCTATTTCGGACATGCCCTTCTTGTGGTTGTCGAGTTCTTCCAGCGTCATGATGGGCAGGAAGACATCGTGTTCTTCGAATCTGAAAAGACTGCTGGGATCGTGCATGAGCACGTTGGTATCGAGGACGAAAATCTTGGTAACGGCGGGCTTTTTTGTGGCTGCGGGCTTGCGCGGCATGGATTGGGCCTTGGGTTAGGTTGATTGAGGGTGGTTAAAGGGTTTTGACAAAATCGAGCACTTCCTGAACGTGGCCGGGGACTTTGACGCCACGCCATTCCCGGCGCAGAACGCCGTTGCGGTCGATGACGAAGGTGCTGCGTTCGATGCCCCGCACCTGTTTCCCATACATGTTTTTCATTTTCATGACAGCGAACAAGGTGCAGATGGCTTCATCGGCATCGGAACCCAGTTCGAAGGGGAAACTTTGTTTGGCCTTGAAGTTCTCATGCGACTTCAGGCTGTCGCGTGAAATGCCGAGAACGACGGCGTTGGCGGCGACGAACTGATCGTGCAGGTCGCGGAAGTTCTGGCCCTGCGTGGTGCAGCCCGGGGTGCTGTCCTTCGGGTAGAAATAGATCACCACCACCTTGCCGGCCTGGGCGGCCAGGTTGAAAGTGGCGCCGCTGGTCGCTGGCAGTGAGAAGTCGGGGATTGGGGTATCGAGCATGGCAATGCCTCTGTGTTGTGGTGTTTGAGGCATTGTGGGCAATTCACTGCAGGCAGGTCAAGCGGCGCGGCGGGCATTTGTTAAACTTCTGCCCATGCGAAAAATCTGTGCGAGCCTCGTTGTCGTCATTGCCCTGTCCGGTTGTGGGCAGGCCTGGAACGATCCATACCCAGTCGCCGATGCCGGTCGCAACATTCTCTACACGGCCTTTACCGACCGCCCCAAGCATCTCGACCCGGCGCAGTCCTATGCCGAAGACGAGATTACCTTCACCGGGCAAATCTACGAACCGCCGCTGCAATACCACTACCTGAAGCGGCCGTACGAGTTGATTCCGGCTACCGTCGAGCAGGTGCCGGTGCCGCGCTTCTACGACGTCGCCGGGCGCGAGTTGCCCCACGATGCACCGGTCGAACGCATCGCCGAGAGTGTTTACGAGCTGAAACTCAAGCCGGGCATCCGTTTTCAGCCGCATCCGGCCTTCGCACTCGATTCCCACGGTCAACCGGAAATTTTGGCCAAAAATGAAATCGCCAAACGGCAGACCATGGCCGATTTCACCAAGGTCGGCACGCGCGAACTAACGGCCGACGACTACATCTACCAGATCAAGCGCCTGGCCCACCCACGCCTGCACTCGCCGATTTTCGGCATGATGGCCGACAAGATCGTCGGCCTCAAGACGCTCGGTGACAGCCTGCAGAAAGTAGCCAAAGACAAGCCGGCGAACGAATGGCTCGATCTCGATGCCTACCCGCTGAGCGGCGTCGAGAAGGTTGATGCGCTGACCTGGCGCATCCGCATCAAGGGCAAGTACCCGCAGTTTCTCTACTGGCTGGCCATGCCCTTCTTTGCGCCGGTGCCGCGCGAGGTCGACCGCTTCTTCAGCCAGCCGGGCATGGCGGAAAAGAACTTGACGCTGGACTGGTGGCCGGTCGGTACCGGCCCGTTCATGCTCAGCGAAAACGATCCGAACCGCCGCATGGTTCTCTCGCGCAACCCAAATTTTCACGGCCAGACCTACCCCTGCGAAGGCGAGCCGGGCGACCGTGCCGCCGGCTTGCTCGACGATTGCGGCAAGCCGCTACCCTTCCTCGATCAGGCCATCTTCACGCGCGAGAAGGAAGCGATCCCGTACTGGAACAAGTTTCTGCAGGGCTACTACGATGCGTCCGGGATTTCCTCGGACAGCTTCGATCAAGCCGTGCGCGTCAATGTTGGCGGTGATGTGGCGCTCAGTGACGAAATGCGCGACAAGGGCATCCGCCTGCTCACCTCGGTCAAATCGTCGACCTTCTACATGGGCTTCAACATGCTCGACCCGGTCATCGGCGGCCTTTCGCCACGGGCGACCAAGTTGCGCCAGGCCATTTCGATAGCCATCGACCAGGAAGAGTACATCTCCATCTTCCAGAACGGCCGTGGCATCGCCGCGCAAAGTCCGCTGCCGCCGGGGATCTTCGGTTTCGAAGCGGGCGAGCAGGGGATCGACAGCACGGTTTACGACTGGGTCGATGGCAAGCCGAAACGCAAGCCGGTCGAGGTCGCCAAAAAACTGGTCGCCGAAGCCGGTTACCCGAATGGCCGCGATGAAAAAACTGGCGAACCGCTGGTTGTCAATCTCGATACCACGGGCGGTGGCATGGGCGAGAAATCCCGCCTCGATTGGCTGACCCGGCAATTCGCTAAGATCGACGTGCAGCTGGTCGTCCGCTCGACTGACTTCAACCGCTTCCAGGACAAGATCCGCAAAGGCAACGTCCAGCTTTATTACTTTGGCTGGAACGCCGATTATCCGGACCCGGAAAACTTTTTCTTCCTGCTCGACGGCAACGAAAGCAAGGTCGCCAAGGGAGGCGAGAACGCCTCGAACTACGCCAACCCGGAATTCGACCGCCTGTTCCTGCGCATGAAGAACATGGACAACACGCCCGAGCGCTTGGGCATCGTCCGCCAGATGAACCGCATCCTGCACCACGACGCGCCCTGGGTTTTCGGCCTGCACCCGAAAAGCTACACCCTGAGCCATCGCTGGCTCAAAAACCGCAAACCGAGCGACGTTGGCAACAACACGCTGAAATACCAGCGCATCGACAGCGCTGATCGCGCTGCGGCTCGGCGCGAATGGAATAGCCCCGTGCTCTGGCCGCTCGGACTCGGCCTGCTGGTGCTGGTGCTGGCCATCATCCCGGCCGTTGTCGGCTATCGTCGCCGCGAGCGTCGGGCTGCGCTCAAGTGAAGCTGGTCGAGCGCCAGCAAGGGCTGGATGCCGAGCTGCTCAATTTTCACGACCTGTGGCATCCGCAGCCGTTTCGTGAGCCTCGCCCGCAGTGGTGCGAGCGCTGGCCGTCGTTGTTCGATGAACTCATGGGGTTGCCCGAAGCCGACATTGCGTACTTGAACGACAATGTATCGGTGGCGCAGGCGTTGCTTGCTCGCCACATTCCGGCCATCTCCTCGTTTGCCCGATTGGCCGATTTGCCGGTGCTGCAAGGAACATCGTTGCCCGCCCGCAGTGCCCACTGGGCTTGGGAAATTCCCGGGCGCAAGCGCGAGCAGATCGAAGCCTTCGCCGCCGCGGCCGGTCAGGGCCGGCAACCGGTACTCGACTGGTGCGGCGGCAAAGGCCACCTTGGCCGCCTGCTGGCACTGACCTGGCAGACGCCAGTACATACCCTCGAAATCGATGCCGGTTTGTGTGAGGCGGGGGAGGGTCTGGCCCAACGCGCCGGGGTACGGCAGCAATTTGTCGTTTCTGATGCGTTGACCGCAACAGACTGGCCGCAGGCCGGCCAGCATGCCGTCGCCCTGCACGCCTGCGGCGAACTGCATCGTCGCTTGATCCGCGATGGGGTCGATAAAGGCGTCGGCAGTTTCGATGTCGCGCCATGCTGTTACTACCGTGGCGTGGCCGAAAACTATCAGGCGCTGTCGGCCAATCTGCAATTGCAATTGTCGCGCGACGATACCCGTCTGGCCGTGACCGAAACCGTCACCTCGTCGCCCAGGGAAACGCGGCAACGGGATCGGGCCATCGCCTGGAAACTCGGGTTCGACGCCTATCGCCGGACGGCGACGGGCGATGCTTACCGCAGTTTCAAGCCGGTGCCCGAAGCCTGGATACGCGCCGAATTTGCCGATTTTCTGGCCAGGATGGCGGAACGGGAGCGCTTGCCACTGCCATCGACTTCAGTTGCCGCAGAATTCGAAGTCCACGGCTGGCTGCGGCGTAACGAAGTCATGCGGCTATCCATCGTCCGCCATGCCTTTCGGCGGGCCATCGAAGTCTGGCTTGCCCTCGATCTGGCCTGTTTTCTCAACGAACGCGGCTATGAGGTCGGCCTGGGCAGCTTCTGCGACCGGCGCCTGACGCCGCGCAACCTGCTTATTTCGGCCCGACTAGCCTAGCCAGATACTCGGCCAGTTCGAGCGGATGGTCGATGATCAGGTCGGCGCCCCAGGCATGCAGCGGCCCGCTGTCGCCAAGATAACCGTAGGAGACGGCCACCGTTTTACAGCCTGCGGTATTGCCAGCGACGATATCGCGCCGGTCGTCACCGACGTAAAGCGTCCGTTCCGGTCGGCAGCGGAGCAGTTGGCAGGCGTGCAGGATAGGCAAGGGCGAAGGCTTCGCCTCGGCCGTGGTGTCGCCACTGACGACGCAGTTGGTGCGTGGTGTCAGTTGCAGTAGCCCGACGAGCGGATCGGTGAAGCGCATCCGCTTGTTGGTGACGATGCCCCAGCCCAGATTCAGGGCTTCCAACGCATCGAGCAACTCCGGAATGCCGTCGAACAGACGGGTCGCGTCACAGAGACGCCCGGCGTAAATCTCAAGAAAGCGCTGTGACAGAGGCTCGTAGCTCGGATGCGAGTTATCGATACCAAAGCCCGCTTTGAGCAGCCCCCGAACGCCCTGCGAGGTATATGGCCTGAGCATCGTCAGCGATTGCTGCTGTCGACCTTCCTCCAGAAGCAAAATATTGACCGTTTCTCCCAGGTCGGGCGCTGTATCGGCCAGTGTCCCGTCCAGGTCGAAAAGAACGGCATCAAACATGCCGCGTCGCGCGCATCAGGTAATTGACGCTGGTGTCTGATCCCAGCGAATAGATTTTGCTTAGCGGGTTGTAGCTCATGCCGACGACTTCGTCCGGTTCAAGTCCGGACAGCTTGGCCCAGCGCGCCAGTTCGGACGGTTTGACGAACTTGGCGTAGTCATGCGTGCCTCTCGGCAGCATGTTCATGATGTATTCAGCACCAATCACCGCGAAAAGGTAGGACTTCGGGTTGCGGTTCAGCGTGGACAGGAATACCTGGCCGCCCGGCTTGACCAAACGCGCACAAGCGGCGATGACGCTTGACGGGTTGGGCACGTGTTCGAGCATTTCGAGGCAGGTCACCGCGTCGAAAGCGCCAGGCATTTCATCCGCCAGATGTTCGACGGAAATCTTGCGGTAATCGACCTTCTGGCCGCTTTCCAGCAAATGCAGTTTGGCGACACCGAGCGGCTTTTCCGAGAGGTCAATACCGGTCACATTGGCGCCACGTACCGCCATGCCTTCCGAGAGTAAGCCGCCACCACAGCCGACATCGAGGATGCGCTTGCCGGCAAGGCCGATGGCCTGGTCAATCCAGTCCAGTCGAAGCGGATTGATATCGTGCAGCGGCTTGAATTCGCTGTTCGGATCCCACCAGTGGTGGGCGAGATCACCAAACTTTTCCAGTTCGGCGGGGTCGGCGTTGAGCATGGTCATGGGGGCGAGAAAATTTGATCGGAAAAGAAAAAGCCCTGCCGAGGCAGGGCTTTCATTGAAGAGTCGGCCGATTACTTGGTGCCGATGACTTCAATATCAACGCGACGGTCCGGCTGCAGGCAGTCGATCAGGGCCTTGGTCTTGGCATTGCCCTTGCACTTGTCGCCGGTAACCGGCTGCTTCTCGCCCTTGCCTTCGGTGTAAACACGGTTGGCTTCGATGCCCTTGGCGACCAGGTATTCCTTGACAGCGGCAGCGCGCTTCTCGGACAGCTTCTGGTTGTAGGCGTCACCACCGATGCGGTCGGTGTGGCCAACGGCCAAGATCACTTCGAGCTTGATGGCCTTGGCCTTGGAAACCAGCTCGTCGAGCTTGGCTTTGCCGGCCGGACGCAGGACAGCCTTGTTAAAGTCAAACAGGGCGTCAGCAGCGACGGTGATCTTCTCGCCGGACGGCTTGACGCCGGTGGCAGCGGCAGCGGCCGGAGCGGCAGCAACCTTCGGGGCGCAGGCTTCTGCCGGCAGCAGGTCCTTGTCGCACTCGCAACCGGCCTTGTCGGCGGCAGCAGCGGCCGGGGTCCAGTAGCCATCGCGCCAGCACAGGCCGAAACCGGACTTGGCGACGACGTCACGGCCGTCGATCAGGTAAACGCGTTCTTGGGCAACAGCGGTAAAACCGATACCGGCCAGCAGGGCCAGAACCAGAGATTTCTTGGCGATATTTTTGATCATTGTTTTCCCTCGTTGAAGAAAATTTGAAAATCTTTAACCCGCGTTATGGCGAAGCTCAAGGCTGCCGGCGGACTTCCAGAGCATTCTGCCATAGTGCAATGACCGATTCCAAGTGCTTTTGGTCATTGTTGAGTAAAGTTTTGTGTTCTACGCAACACTTTCCGGCCACCCATACATGACTGACGCATTCTCGCCCGGCAACATTGACGAGATGTGACAGCGGATCGAAACATGGGCGCATTTCAAGGGCGCCGAGGTCGACGGCACAAAGGTCGGCGGACTTGCCGGGGGAAATCGAGCCGATTTCCTTGCCCAGGCCCAAAGCGTTGGCTGCGTTGAGGGTTGCCATGCGCAGGATGTCGCGGGCCGGCAGGGCGCTGGCATCTCCTGTCAGGCCTTTGGCGAGGAGGGAGGCCAGGCGCATTTCGCCGAACAGGTCGAGGCGGTTGTTGCTGGCTGCGCCGTCGGTACCCAGTCCGACATTGATACCAAGTTGTCGCATCCGCGCCACAGGCGCAAAGCCGCTGGCCAGCTTGAGATTGGAGGTCGGGCAGTGGGTGATGCTGCAGCCGGTGGACGCCAGTAGCTGCAATTCGTCTTCGTCAAGGTGGACGGCGTGCACGCCGATGAAATTGGGGCCAAGCTGGCCGAGTTGGTGCAGGCGCTCAAGCGGTCGGCGTTGGTGCTGCTTCAGGCTCTCCTCAATTTCCTGTCGCGTTTCGTGAATATGGCAATGAACCGGCAGGTTCATCTGCTCGGAAAGCGTCAGGATTCTGTCGAAAGTGCTGTCGGCGACGGTGTAGGGGGCGTGTGGGGCAAGGCAGAAGCCGATCAGCGGGTCGTTCAGCCATGTTTCGCGAACAGCCAGGCCCTTGTTCAGGTAGTCGTCGGCATCGCTGGCGTAGGGCGTGGGGAATTCCAGAGCGATGATGCCGAGCATGGCGCGCATGCCGGCTTCGGAGGCGGCGGCCGCGGCGGCCTCGGGATAAAAGTACATGTCGTTGAAGCAGGTGATGCCGCCCTTGAGCATTTCGGCGCAGGCGAGGCGGGTGCCGTCGTAGACGAACTGGGGCGACATGTGGGCGGTTTCGGCCGGCCAGATGTGTTTTTGCAGCCAGTCCATGAGCGGCAGGTCGTCGGCCAGGCCGCGCATCAGTGTCATTGCGGCATGGGTGTGCAGGTTGATTAGGCCTGGGATCAGGATGTGATCCGGCAAATTGACATGCTTGCCCGGCGCAAAGCGGGCATGTGCTTCGCCACTGGGCAAAACAGCCAAAATGCGACCGGCGTCAACGGCGACGGCATGGTTGGTTAGGACGAGATCGGATTCGACCGTCGCAATCCAGCGGGCGTCGATGAGCAGGTCGATAACTTGGGGTGTTGTTGTCATGTAAAACGGGGTCTGTACGGTTAAGTTGGCGTGTTAAAATAGCAAATTACGCTTGAATCAACTAATAAGGCATCGCGCAAGCGGTGCGAATGTGAGACATGGACCAATTCGCCAAAGAAACATTGCCGATCAGCCTCGAAGACGAGATGCGGCGTTCTTATCTCGATTACGCCATGAGCGTGATCGTTGGCCGGGCGTTGCCGGATGCGCGCGATGGCCTGAAGCCGGTGCATCGCCGGGTGCTGTTCGCGATGCACGAGCTGAACAACGACTGGAACAAGGCGTACAAGAAATCGGCGCGTATCGTCGGTGACGTGATCGGTAAGTACCACCCGCACGGCGATACCGCGGTCTATGACACCATCGTCCGCATGGCGCAGGATTTCTCGCTGCGCTACATGCTGGTCGATGGCCAGGGCAACTTCGGTTCGGTGGACGGCGACAACGCCGCGGCAATGCGTTACACCGAAGTCCGCATGGCCAAGATTGGCCATCAGTTGCTCGAGGACCTCGACAAGGAAACCGTCGATTTCGGGCCGAACTACGACGGTTCGGAAAACGAACCGCTGGTCATGCCGGCGCGCATTCCCAATCTGCTGATCAACGGTTCGTCCGGTATCGCGGTGGGCATGGCGACCAACATTCCGCCGCACAACCTGAATGAAGTCATCGCCGGTTGTCTGGCCATGCTGGAAAACCCGGCGATCAGCATCGAGGAATTGATTGCCTACATTCCAGCACCGGACTTCCCGACGGCTGGCCTGATCTACGGCATGACGGGCGTCCGTGAGGGTTACCAGACGGGCCGTGGCCGCGTCATCATGCGCGCCCGCACGCACTTTGAGGATATGGAGAAGAGCAATGGCCGTCAGGCCTTGATCGTCGACGAGATTCCTTATCAAGTTAACAAAAAATCGCTGATCGAGAAGATCGCCGAGCTGGTTAACGAGAAGAAGATTGACGGTATTTCCGATATCCGTGACGAATCCGACAAGTCGGGCATGCGCATTGTCATCGAACTGAAGCGCGGCGAAGTTGGCGAGGTCATCCTCAACAACTTGTACAAGCAGACGCAGTTGCAGGACACCTTCGGCATGAACATGGTGGCGCTGGTCGATGGCCAGCCGCGCTTGCTCAACCTGAAGCAGATGCTCGAATGCTTCCTGTCGCACCGTCGTGAAGTCATTACGCGGCGCACGGTTTACGAACTGCGCAAGGCGCGCGAACGCGGTCACATCCTCGAAGGTCTGGCTGTTGCGTTGTCCAACGTCGATGAAATCATCGCGCTGATCAAGGCGGCGCCGACGCCGGCCGACGCCAAGCGTGGCTTGATGGATCGTCACTGGCGCAGTCCGGTGGTCGAGGAAATGCTGGTGCGTGCGGCTTCCGACGCTTCGCGTCCGGATGGTCTGGCGCCGGAGTTCGGTCTGTCGAGTCAAGGTTATCTGCTCTCGGAAGCCCAGGCGCAGCGCATTCTTGAAATGCAATTGCAGCGCCTGACCGGCCTCGAGCAGGACAAAATTGTTGGCGAGTACAAGGATGTCATGGCCAAGATCCTCGATCTGCTCGACATCCTGGCCAAGCCGGAACGCATCACCGAAATCATCGTCACCGAACTGGTGGCGATCCGCGAGCAGTTCGGCGACGAGCGCCGCTCGGAAATCATCCTGCAGACGCACGAGCTTAGCCTCGAAGACCTGATTACGCCGCAGGACATGGTCGTCACGCTGTCGCACGGCGGCTATATCAAGGCTCAGCCGCTGGCCGACTATCGCGCCCAGAAGCGCGGTGGTCGCGGCAAGCAGGCGGCGGCGATCAAGGACGAGGATTTCGTCGATCATCTGTTTGTTGCCAACACCCACGATTACATCCTGTGCTTCTCGAATCGCGGCCGTTGTTATTGGCTCAAGGTTTACGAAGCGCCGCAGGGTAGCCGGGTCAGCCGCGGCAAGCCGATCGTCAATCTCTTCCCGCTCGAAGAGGGCGAACGGATCAACGCCGTGCTGCCGGTCAAGGAATTCTCCGACGACCAGTACGTGTTCATGGCCACCGTCATGGGCACCGTCAAGAAGACGCCGCTGTCCGACTACTCGAACCCGCGCAAGGCCGGCATCATTGCCGTGGCGCTGGACGAAGGCGATTACCTGATCGGCGTCGAACTGACCAGCGGGACGAGCGATATCGTGCTCGTGTCCAACGCCGGCAAGGCCGTCTGGTTCGACGAAGAAGACGTCCGTCCGATGGGTCGTGGCGCCCGCGGCGTGCGCGGCATGCGCCTGATGGAAGGCCAGTCGGTGATTTCGCTGCTGGTCGCCGAGAGCGATCAGCAGACCGTACTGGTCGCTACCGAGAACGGTTTCGGCAAGCGCACCGTGCTGGCTGATTTCCGCCACTCTGGTCGCGGCACGCAGGGGGTCCGTGCCATTGCCGACAGCGAGCGCAACGGCATCGTCGTTGGCGCCAAGCTGGTCAATGACGAAGATGAAATCATGCTGATCACCACCGGCGGCGTGCTGATCCGGACCCGCGTCGCGGAAATCCGCGGCATGGGCCGGGCGACGCAGGGCGTCACGCTGATTTCGCTGGATGACGGCGAGAAGCTGGCCGGCCTGGAAAAGGTCGCTGAGTCGGTGGCCGAGGTCGATGCTGAAGTCGAAGTTGACACTGAATCGGTGAATCCCACGGTCAACCCGGAAAACGAGCAAAATCCGGAATCGTCCGAACCCAACGAAGGTGGAGAAGCATAAATGAGCCGCATCTGGAATTTCAGCGCCGGTCCGGCTGCTCTTCCCGAGGAAGTCCTGCGCCAGGCGCAGGAAGAACTGCTTGACTGGCATGGCGCAGGTTGCAGCGTCATGGAAATGAGCCATCGCGGCAAGGAATTCGGCAGCATTCTCGGCCAGGCCGAAGCCGACCTGCGCGAACTGATGGGGATTCCCGAGCAGTACAAGGTGCTTTTCCTGCAGGGCGGGGCGACGCAGCAGTTCGCGCAGATTCCGATGAACCTGCTGGCCGGTCGCTCGGCCGACTACATCGTGACCGGCTCGTGGTCGAAGAAGGCCTTCAAGGAAGCGCAGCGCATTGGCAACGTCCGTTGTGCCGCGACGACCGAGAGCAGCGGTTTCACCCGCCTGCCGGTGGCCGAGGAGATCAAGCTCGACCCGTTCGCCGCCTACCTGCATGTGTGCACCAACGAAACGATCCACGGCGTTGAAGTTCCGGCCGAGCGTATCGCTGACACCGGCGTGCCGCTGGTTGCCGACATGTCGTCGCATATCCTCTCGCGGCCAGTCAATGTCGAGAAATTCGGCCTGATCTACGCTGGCGCGCAGAAGAACATCGGCCCGTCCGGACTGACGCTGGTCGTCGTTCATCGCGACCTGCTTGGCATGGCGCCGCTGAATATCCCGACGGTCATGGACTACGCGGTCATGGCCGAAAACGGTTCGATGCTCAACACGCCGCCGACCTTCGGCATCTACTTCGCCGGCCTGGTTTTCCAGTGGCTCAAGCGGCAGGGCGGTTTGTCAGGGATTGCTACGGTCAACGCCGAAAAAGCGCGAATTTTGTATTCCGCCATCGACGATTCCGAGGGCTTCTACACCAACCCGGTCGATCCGGACTGCCGCTCGGCCATGAATGTGCCGTTCATTCTGGCCAATGCCGATCTTGATGCCGCTTTCCTGGCCGAAGCCAAGGCGGCTGGCGTGCTTGGCCTCAAGGGGCACAAGTCGGTGGGCGGCATGCGTGCCTCGATCTACAACGCCGTGTCGCTGGAGGCCGTGCAGGCGCTGGTGGCCTTCATGAACGATTTCGCCAAACGTAACGGTTGAGTTTATGAGCGACCCGCAGCAGACCGACTTGCAGAAAGCCCTGGCCGGCGTGCGCGCCGAAATCGACGGTATCGACAGCGAATTGCTGCGCCTCCTCAACCAGCGCGCCCGTTGCGCCCAGAAGGTCGGCGAGATCAAGGCCGAGCATGGCGAAGCCGGGCATATCTACCGTCCCGAGCGTGAAGCTCAGGTCTTGCGCCGCTTGCAGGATGCCAACCCTGGCCCGCTGCCCAACGAAAACATCACCTTCTTCTTCCGCGAAGTGATGTCGGCCTGCCTGTCGCTTGAAGAGCCGCTCGGCATCGCCTTCCTCGGGCCGCTCGGCACCTTTTCCGAATCGGCAGCAACCAAGCATTTCGGCCATGCGGCGCATCTGCTGCCGCAGGCTTCGATTGACGATGTCTTCCGCGAAGTCGAAGCCGGGCACGCGCACTACGCCGTGGTGCCGGTCGAGAATTCGACCGAAGGCGCCATCGGCCGGACCATGGATCTGCTGCTGACAACGCCGCTGAAAATCTGCGGCGAAGTCGTCGTCCGTGTGCACCAGAACCTGATGTCCAATGAATCCAGCCTGGACACCATTACCAAGGTCTATTCGCACGCCCAATCGCTGGCGCAGTGCCACGAATGGCTCAACCGCATGCTGCCCGGGGTGCAACGCATCTCGGTCGGCAGCAATGCCCAGGCGGCCCAATTCGCCGCGGCCGAAGTAGGTACCGCAGCGATCGCCGGCGAAGCGGCGGCGGCCCGCTACCAGCTGCCCAAGCTGGCCGAGAACATCGAGGACGAGCCGAACAACACAACGCGCTTCCTGATTCTCGGCAAGCACGATGCGGCGGTTTCCGGTCGCGACAAGACTTCGCTGATCATGTCGGCACCGAACCGCACGGGCGCGCTTCACGAGCTACTTCGGCCGCTGTCGCAGGCCGGTGTCTCGATGTGTCGGCTGGAATCGCGGCCGGCCAAGAATGCCCTGTGGGAATACGTTTTCTACGTCGATATCGAAGGTCATCATGATGACCCGGCGATCAAGACTGCCTTGGAAGAACTGGCTGCCTACGCCGCCTATCTCAAAATTCTCGGGTCCTACCCGGTAGCCGTTTATTAAGGAAAGCTCGATGAGCCTTGCCGACCAGGCGCTGCCTTACGTCCGCGCCATTTCGCCCTACCAGCCGGGCAAGCCGATCACTGAACTGGCCCGTGAAACGGGCATTCCGGTCGACCAGATCGTCAAGCTGGCATCCAACGAAAATCCGCTGGGCATGAGCCCGAAGGCGAAAAAGGCGGTTGAGGCGGCGATCAGCGGTGTCGAGCGCTATCCCGATCAGTTCGACCTGATCGCCAAAGTGGCCGAGCGATGTGGTCTGGCGCAAAATCAGGTGGTCCTTGGCAACGGCTCGAACGACGTGCTCGACCTTATCGCCCGCGTTTTCCTGGCACCCGGCCGCTCGGCCGTTTTCGCGCAACACGCCTTTGCCGTTTATCCGCTGGCCACCTTGTCGATCGGTGGCGAACTGATCGCGACTCCGGCCAAGAACTATGGCCACGACCTCGATGCCATGCGCGCCGCCATCCGACCCGATACCCGCATTGTGTGGATCGCCAACCCGAACAATCCGACCGGTAATTTCGTGCCCTATCCGGAAGTCCGCGCCTTCCTCGAGGCGGTGCCCAAGGATGTCGTTGTTGTCCTCGACGAGGCCTATAACGACTACCTGCCGCCTGCCGAACGGGTCGATGTTGCCGGCTGGATCAAGGATTTTCCCAACCTCGTCGTCTGCCGAACGATGTCGAAGATCTACGGCCTGGCCGGGCTACGCATCGGTTATGCGCTGGCTTCGGCCGAGGTGGCCGACCTCATGAACCGCGTTCGCCAGCCGTTCAACGTTAACAACCTGGCGCTGGCCGGGGCGCTGGCGGCGCTCGATGACGACGAATTCCTGCAGGCGAGCTACGAGCTGAATCGGCTTGGCATGGCGCAGATCGTCGCCGGCCTTGAGAAATTGGGCCTCGAATACATCAAGCCGCACGGTAATTTCGTCACCTTCAAGGTGGGCGATGGTGCCGGGGTTAATCAGAAGCTCCTCAAGCAGGGCGTCATCGTCCGGCCGATCGGCGGCTACGGCCTGCCGGAATGGTTGCGCGTCACCATCGGTGCCGAGCCGGAAAATACCCGCTTCCTCGAAGCGCTGGAGCAGGCGCTCTAAGACCATGGCCGAATTCGGCAAAGTCGTCGTCTTTGGCACCGGCCTGATCGGCGGCTCGTTCTCGCTGGCCCTCAAGGAAGCCGATGCCGTCGAGGAAGTCGTCGGTTTCGGCCGCACCCCGGCCACTTTGCGCAAGGCACAGGAACTCGGCGTCATCGACCGGGCCGGGATCAACCCGACCCACGAAATCGAGGATGCCGACATCGTCCTGGTGGCAACGCCAGTGGCGCAGATGGCTGACATTTTCGAACGTATCGGACCGTATCTTGGCCCGAATACCATCGTTACCGACGGCGGGTCGACCAAGGGCGACGTGGTCGCGGCGGCACGTGCTGCGCTCGGCGACCGCATCGGCCAGTTCGTGCCGGCCCACCCGATTGCCGGTGCTGAAAACAGTGGCCCGGCAGCGGCGCGCTGGGATCTTTACCAGGGCAAGAAGGTCGTCGTCACGCCCTTGGCGGAAAACAGCGACGATGCCCTCGACCACATCAAGCGCGCCTGGTCGCTGTGCGGCGCCGACATCTACGAACTGACGCCGGAAATGCACGATCGCGTGTTCGCTGCGGTCAGCCATCTGCCGCATCTGCTGTCCTACGCCCTGGTGCATCAACTGGCCGTGCGCGACGACGCCGACCTGTTCTTCACCTTCGCCGCTTCCGGTTTCCGCGACTTCACGCGTATCGCCGCCAGCCACCCGGAAATGTGGCGCGATATCTGCCTCGCCAACCGCGAAGCACTGCTCGGCGAACTGGATTGCTATCGGGCGCAGCTCGACGAACTGCGTACGGCGCTGGCTCGCAATGACGGCGAGCGCCTTGAAGAAGTCTTCGGCATCGCCCGTCGCGCCCGTCGCGACTGGGCCGGCGAGGGCTGATGTCCTGGCTGCTTCAGGCGCTGCTCATCGGGTTGGCGCTGACGCTGCCGATCCTCGCTGTAGCTGAAGCGCCGGCTATTCTGCTGGCCAATGTCTATCGCGAGCAGATCGACGTCTCCCGCTACCTGGCCAGTGAAAAGCTCGACGGCGTGCGCGCGATCTGGGATGGGCAGGTGCTGCACTTTCGTAGCGGAAAAACCATTAACGCACCAGACTGGTTTCTCGCCGGTTTGCCGAAACAGCCGCTCGACGGCGAACTGTGGATCGCCCGCGGCCAGTTCGAGCGCGTTTCCGGCATAGTCCGGCGTGAGATTCCCGATGATGGCGCCTGGCGCGACGTGCGCTACATGATTTTCGAATTGCCGGGCGCGCCGGGCACATTCAGCGAGCGGGCCGAGCAGATACGGCAGGTGGTTCGCCAAGCCAACGTCCCGTGGTTATTTGAAATTAAGCAGTTTTTTCCGGTTGACCGTAAGACTCTGAAAAAACGCCTCGATGAGGTTGTTCGGGCGGGCGGCGAAGGGCTGATGCTGCATCTGGCCGATGCGCCTTACGAAACCGGGCGCAGCGATGCGTTGCTCAAAGTCAAACCATGGCAGGACGCCGAAGCGGTCGTGATCGGTCATCAGCCGGGCAAGGGCCGTTTTGCCGGCATGCTGGGGGCCTTGAAAGTACGTACGCTGGAAGGGAAAGAATTCCTGTTGGGCACGGGTTTTTCGGCGGCACAAAGACGCGAGCCGCCTGCGTCGGGCGCGACGGTGACCTACCGCTACCGTGATCTGACTGGTGGCGGCCTGCCCCGGTTTGCCAGTTTCCTGCGCATTCGGGACGAATAACCCAGGCCAGCCCGACGCCAATTCTTTACCTTGGTTGTAATGCGCCACGGGGCCCGAGCGGGTAAAATCCAACCTTTATTTTCCACGGCGAATGACGATGATTTTCGTGACTGGCGGAGCCGGCTATATCGGCTCGCATACCTGCGTCGAACTTCTCCAATCCGGTCAGGAAGTGGTCGTTTTCGACAACTTTTCCAATAGCCATCGGGAATCGTTGAAACGCGTCGAGGCCATCACCGGGAAGAAAGTCACTTGCGTTGAGGGAGACATTCGCGACCAGGCCGCCGTGGCTGCCGCCTTGCGCCAGTTTGATTGCCAGGCGGTCATCCATTTTGCCGGACTCAAGGCAGTCGGCGAATCCGTCGAAAAACCACTTGAATACTACGACAACAATGTCATCGGCACGCATCGCCTGCTCAGCGCCATGGGCGAGTGCGGTGTCAAGACCCTCGTTTTCAGTTCCTCAGCCACCGTCTACGGCGAACCGCAGTTCCTGCCACTGACCGAAGATCACCCGCTCTCGGCCACCAACCCCTACGGCCGGACCAAGCTCGTCATCGAAGACATGCTGCGCGACTTCTATCGCTCCGATCCAACCTGGCGAGTCGGCATCCTGCGCTATTTCAACCCGGTTGGCGCGCACGAAAGCGGCCTGATCGGCGAAGACCCCCAAGGTATCCCGAACAACCTGATGCCCTTCGTCGCCCAAGTCGCCGTCGGCCGGCGTGAGCAACTGAAGGTCTGGGGAAACGACTACCCGACCCCCGACGGCACCGGCGTGCGCGACTACATCCATGTCGTCGACCTGGCTCTCGGCCATCTCAAGGCGCTTGAGCGCCTGAACGAGGCGCAATGTTTCGAGGTAAACCTTGGTACGGGTACCGGTTACAGCGTGCTCGACGTGGTCAAAGCATTCGAAAAAGCGAGTAGCCGCCCGATACCTTATGAGCTGGCACCGCGCAGGTCTGGCGACGTGGCCTCCTGCTACGCCGATCCGGCTTTTGCTGCCGAACTCCTCGGCTGGCGCGCAGAAAGAAATATGGATGCAATGTGTGTCGATGCCTGGCGTTGGCAGAGCAATAATCCGAATGGGTTTCGGTAATCCAGTTTGAGTCAGGGAAGATCAATGCTCTTCCTCGTCACCGCTGCCACGGGGTGCATTCGTAGTAATTTTGGTTACGACTGATGGCCATGCTCAGAAATGCTGCCTGGGTCATGCTGGGAAGTGGTTTCCCGATGCTAGTCGGTGTCGGCGCCTTTCCTCTGTTGATCAACGAACTGGGTACCGAGCGCTTTGGCTTGCTCAGCATTGTCTGGGCGATTGCCGGATATTTCAGTCTTTTTGATCTCGGTTTGGGGCGCACCCTAACCCAGATGGTTTCTGACCATCTGGGTCAGGAAAAAGGTGGTGTGCCAGTCCGGCTCATCTGGACGGCGCTCTGTTTGATGCTTGGACTGGGTGTCTTGGGTGGATTGATTCTTCTCGCAGTCGTTCCTTTTGTTGTGCCCATGTTGCATCTGATGCCAAACCTCGATGCCGAGGCTCGCCACGCCTTCTGTTTCCTGGCACTGAGTATTCCTGTCGTCGTCGTTTCATCGGGACTGGTCGGTGTTCTGGAAGCGCACCTCCGCTTTCGGGATGTCGCCAGGGTCAGGATGTTTGTCGGTTCCCTGAACTTTCTGTTGCCTGTCCTGTTGACCCAGATATGGCCGAGTCTGCCTGTATTGACAGCGGGGATCATAGGTCTGCGGGTCCTGTCATTGTTTTTTTTCTGGCGCCTGGCCCGGAAGGTCGAAGCGGCGCTGAGTTCCCCCTGTCTTCCCGATTCTGTGTGGTTACGTCCTTTATTGAGTTTTGCTGGCTGGCTTTCGGTTTCGAATGTCGTCAGTCCGCTGATGATGTATTTTGACCGATTCGCCATTGGCGCGGTGGCAGGTGCTTCGGCGGTTGCATACTACGTTCCCCCGTTCGAGGTGATGTCGCGTTTGCAGATATTGCCGCAGTCGCTGATGACTGCTGTTTTTCCCATCTTGACGTCTTCCCATCAGAGGAAAGGCGAACACGGGGTGCATCTGCTTGTTTTTGCTGGTCAAATGGGATTCCTGCTGCTGCTGCCGCCATTAGCTGTGATTTTCCTGTTTCCCCATGAATTGCTCAGTCTCTGGTTGGGATCCGAATTTGCCGAGAATTCCGCCGACATGGTACGTTGGATGGTTGTCGGCTGGCTGGTCAACGTGCTGGCCCGTCCTTCCTTTAACTGGATGCAGAGCCTCGGGCGCGCCGATCTGCCGGCAAAGCTGCACTGCGTTGAACTTCCCGTGTTTGGGTTGCTGCTTTATTTTGGCATCATGCTTTTCGGCATCGAGGGGGCGGCAGCTGCATGGTCGTGTCGCTGCGTGATCGATTCGCTTCTTCTGAACGGGCTTGCCCGTCGTTGTTCGCCGCAACTAGGCAAGGCTATTACCCGCGTTCATCTGACAATTTTTCTGATTCTGCTTGGCTCACTCGCATTTTCCCAATTGACGAATTTTGTTGGGCGCTTGGTGCTTTTGTCGAGCCTTTGGTTGCTTGCCGGTTTTGCTGGATTTTTTGCCATTCGTTACTGGCGTACCCAGCCTCAATAGAAATCCGAGACCATGAAGATATCGATAGCCATGGCGACGTACAACGGTGCGCCCTATATCCGCGAGCAACTGGATAGTATTGCCAGTCAGGGGCGATTGCCTGACGAATTGGTGGTGTGCGACGACGGTTCGTCCGACGAGACTTTGTCCATCGTTGAACAGTTTTCGCGCGAAATCCCGTTCGCTGTACACATATATCGCAATGAATCCAGGCTCGGCTATGTCAGGAATTTCCAGCGGGCGATCGGTTTGTGTACCGGGGACATCATTTTTCTCAGTGATCAGGATGATGTCTGGTTTCCGGAAAAGCTGCAGCGGGTAGAGGTATGGTTCCATATGCATCCGCAAAGCCTGCTGTTCATGAACGATGCTGAGATTGTTCTTGCCGACGGCACGCGAACTGGCCTGACAAAGCTTGAGCAAACTCGAGCCTTGGGTTTGAGCGACGACTATTTCGTCATGGGCTGTTGCATGGCTGTGCGCTCCAGCGTCTTGCCGCTTTTCATGCCATTTCTGGACAATTCGTTATCGCATGATGGCTGGATCAGCCAGGTGGCTGTATGCCTTGGTGCCAAGAAAATATTCCCGCTTGTCTTGCAGTATTATCGTCGGCACGGGACAAATGTATCGGTTTCGATTTCAAGCAGTATCAGGAAGCTTGGCTGGCTTGATCTGTTCATTGATTTGCGTGGCAAGGATTCGCTGCCATCGTGCCTTGAGCGAATTCAACGTCTCGATCTATTCGAATCGCGTCTGAGGCAACTTGGCCCTAAAGTTCTGCTGCCTCTTGGCTTTGGCGCCGCGCTAGCTACCGGCTTTGACAATATTGCAATGGAGAGTAGCGCCCTGAGGGCAAGAGTAAATGTGTTGAGCCAGGCTCGATGGCGCCGCTTTTGGCCGGCCACCTTGCTATTCATGCGCGGGCAATACCGGTTTTTCAGTGGCTGGAAAAGTTATGTCAAGGATTTGCTTCGGGCGTGATTTGTGCGGGCATCTGAGCCGAAGAGTATTGTCCATTTCAGCAACTTATGAGTCCTCCTGCCGATGATGGCTGACTGTGTAGTCCGTTATGTATTTCGAAGCCAGACAGTCAATGTCTGCCGAGTGCTCGTGTGTTCCGTACTTCTGGCATTCTCCATGTACTGGGAGCAGTCTCATGCTGGGCCCAAAAAAGACCCTCAGCGTAAATGTCAGTCCTTGCCGGGAACGCTTCTGGTTGATCAGGTATGGGGCGGAGTGCAGGTGGACTTTGACTCCATGGAAACGGACGACTTCGTATATCTAGCCTACTACGATGCCGAACGGTGGCTGACGATCAGCCGGGTCAACAAGTGCTTCGGAAAAATTGAAAAGGTTCGCCTGCCATCCCGTTTCCTTGGTTGGGATTCGCATAACTTCATCGCACTGGCGCTGGATGATGACGGATTGCTCCACGTTTCAGGCAATATGCATGCCTCGCAACTGGTCTATGCGCGCATGGCCAGGCGGGATGACTTGGCATCGCTTGGTCGCTTGCAGACTATGGTGGGGCGAGAGGAAGAGCGTGCAACTTATCCCAACTTCTTTCGCTTTCCAGATGGGAGCCTGGGCTATTCATACCGGTTCGGAAGCAGCGGCGATGGGACGGAAATAGTTAACCGTTTTGAAGCGGGACATTGGATTCGCTGGCTTGATCAGCCCCTGTTCGCCCCGGCCCACCCAAATCGACCGGTAAATGCCTATCACACCGGCTTCGTACGGGGAAATGACGGTTTTTTTCATGTGGCTTGGGTGTGGCGGGAAAACTTCCGGGTCGAGACCAATTTCCATGTTGCTTACGCCCGGAGTCGTGACCTGAAATCCTGGCAGGACAGTCGTGGAAAGGCTCTGTTACTGCCGATAACGCCTCAAAATGCCGAAGTCGTGGATGCCGTGCCCAAGGGGAGCGGCTTGTTCAACAATGTCCGCCTCGGTTTTGACGGGCGAGGGAAAGTCGTTATTTCCTATCTGAAATTCGATGCTCGGGGATTCTCGCAGCTGTTTCACGCACGGCGCGAAGAACGGGCCTGGCAAATCGCCCAGTCAAGCAACTGGACTTATCGCTGGGATCCCCGCGGAGGCGGGACCATCCAGCGTGAAATTACTTTTTCTGGTGTCGAGGTTCGAGGAAGCGACTTGTTCGAGCGTGTTTCCCAGCCAGAAATTGGAAACGCAGTTCTGAAATACGAGCCGAATACCTTGAAGGAGGTTGCGCAAGTCAAGGAAGAGAGGATCCTGGCGCCTGTTAGCTTGCGGCAATCCTCCGTGCCGGGGGGAATGCTCAATCGTCGCTTGCTGCGCCGGGCAGACGGGCATATATCCGAACGCCTGGCCATTTCGTGGCTGTCCTTGCCGCCAGATAACAGGGATATGGCAAGGGAGTGCGCTTCTGTTGGGGGAAGTTGCCATTTCGTTTCCGAACTCCTGCTGCTGTCGCTGCCAGCTAGGACTACCAAGTTCCGGAAATAGGCGGTCGATCGATGCGTCCAGGAAATTTACCGACTCCGGTTCTATTAGTGGAGCCTGCAGGCGACCGGACGAATGTCGGGAAATGCACGCAGCAGCCCGATGCGGGGGGGGGGCTCGATAGTCGCCGCGTTACACCGCTGGTTTCGGTGGTTATCCCTGCGTACAACAGTTCTGACTATCTGCAAAAGGCTTTGCAGTCGATATCCGTGGCGGCGGGCGAGTTCGTCTGTGAAATTATTGTCGTTGATGACTGTTCTGAAGATGTCGAGCAGTTGCGGGCTTTGCTTGCAACTCGAGACAATGCCACTCTGATCGAGAAGGCGGCAAAGAGTAATGCAGCGGATTCGAGGAATATGGGATTCAGGGCGGCTGTCGGGGATTTTGTGTTTTTCCTCGATAGTGACGACTTTTTTGCCGATGACCATATAAGACATCGTATTGATCTGCACATGAAAATGTCATGTGGTGTGATTTTTGGAAATTTTTCCATCGTAGAAAATGATTTCGTCATTCAGTCTGACATCGTGGCATATTCGGGGCAGAATATGAGGGACTATATATTCGGCGATAATGGCGATGTTAGAAGTTCGACACTGAGTCTGTTCAGACAAAATCATAAAGGTACGCTTTTCGATTCGCAGCAGGGAAAACATCAGGACTGGGGATTTGCCATACGCTGTTTCGATGCCGGAGAAACAATGTATTTCGATGCTGCTCACGGAGTATTCATTTGTTATTGTTCAAACATTGCGCGAATGAGCAGCAGGATGAACATCGAAGCGAGCAGGTATTTTGTTTGCCAATATTTGTCGAGCCGAGCCCAGCTTGCCACGTTTGTGCGCCGTCACGTCGTGTTGGTCATCCATTCTGGTGATCTTGGGGGGAGGGATTTTCTCCGCGAGTTGCTGCTTGATTCCCACACGAGATTTGGGAGGGGCGCACGCTTCAGGATATTTTTCCTGTGTCTGCTCCTGATGCCGAAGCCTTCGCCGGCATATGCCCGGCTTGTCGACGCGGGCATGTTTGGGCTGCGTACCTGGCGATTTTTTTGCAAGCCTTTGTTGCGGGCATTTTCACGTGATTCCGCTGTGTTATGCCGGTCTGCCTGGCAAGGAGCCGACAGGGTTTCGGGAGGCGGACCAAAATGAGGATTCTCATGCTCATCACTGGGCTTGGTGTTGGCGGGGCAGAAAGGCAGCTTGCCGATCTGGCCGATGCCTTGCACCGCCTCGGGCATGAAGTCGCGATTGCCTATTTGACGGGGAGTGTCCGGGTGCGACCCAAATCCCCCGGTGTTGTGCTGCATGATCTGGAAGCGGACAAATCGGTATTTGGCTTGCTCCGGGTCCTAAGGCGCCTGCGTAGCGTGATCGGCGAGTTTAGGCCCAATGTCGTGCATAGCCATATGTTTCATGCCAATATCCTGGCTCGTATTGCGCGTTTGTCGGTGGCTGTTCCCCGTTTGGTCTGTACTGCGCATAGCACGCATGAAGGTGGGCGGCTGCGGATGCTGGCCTATCGGCTGACGCACAGGCTGGCTGATGTTACGACGAATGTTAGCCGGGAAGCGGTGGTGGCTTTTGAGGCAAAGAGAGCAATTCCCAAGGGGGGAATGTTGGTTGTACCCAACGGTATCGATACGACTAGGTTTTGTGCTAACACCATCAATCGTCAGGCCACCCGGCAGCAGGAAGGGATTGGTGATGACGAGCGCGTGGTGATCGCAGTCGGCCGTCTTGTCGAAGCGAAGGATTTTTCAAATCTCCTGCATGCCTGGCAGGAAGTCACATGGAATCGGACCCGGATCAAGCTCTGGATAGTTGGTGATGGGGCTCTACGCGGGCAACTGGAAAGCTTGGCTGCTCACCTGGGGATAGAGCAGACGGTTTCCTTCCTGGGGATTCGAGAAAACATTCCTGATTTGCTGAACGCCGTCGACTTGTTTGTCCTTTCTTCGGCATGGGAGGGATTTGCTATTGTTGCAGCCGAGGCCATGGCCTGCGGCAAGGTGGCTGTGGTTACCGATGCCGGCGGCACCAGAGAGTTGCTTGGTGAGGTTGGCTTTCTTGTTGGGGTAAGGGATTCAAAGGCCCTTGCTGCAGTGCTTGATCATGCCCTGAGTCTGCCTAAGGAGGAACTCGATCGCCTTGGCGGGCTGGCCCGTGAGCGGGTTATTGACCATTTTTCCCTGTCCAGGGCGGTGGACAAGTGGCTTGATCTCTATGCGCAGAGAGCTGGTTAGGGATGAAGACGGTCGCCATAGTTTCCAGCCAGGCATTTTCCCTGGTCAATTTCCGCGGTCCACTGATTCGCCAACTAGTCGAGGAAAATTTCCGTGTTCTTGCGCTCGCTCCGGATTATGACGAAGATTTGAGAGGCGAGGTCAGTGCGCTTGGCGCGCAGCCTGTGGACTTTAGTTTGCAGCGTACGGGGATGAGTCCATGGCGCGATCTGCTGGATACCATACGCCTGACTGTTTTGTTACGCCGACTGCGTCCGGACGTTGCTCTCGCTTATTTCATCAAGCCTGTGATTTTCGGGACTCTGGCTGCGTGGTTGGCAGGAGTGCCGCATCGGATTGCGATGATCGAGGGTTTGGGATACGTTTTTTCGGTATCGGATAAAGGTGAATCGTTCAAACGACGCATGTTGCGTTTCGTCGTGAGCCGTTTGTACAAATTGGCTCTGTCGCGAGCGGGGACTATCGTATTCCTTAATGACGATGACCGGGATGAGTTTTCTCGTCTCGGGATGGTCCGCCACGAAAGTTCATTCGTGCTTGGTGGCATCGGGGTTGATCTTGATGAGTGGAGCGCGGAGCCACCGGTTTTTTCCCCTCTGACATTTCTGCTCGCTGCGCGTCTGTTGCGGGAAAAGGGCATCGCAGAATTTGCTTCTGCGGCAAGGCTGCTCAAACAGCTTGTTCCTGAGGCCCGGTTTGTCTTGCTCGGCGGCCTAGAGTCGAGTCCCGGCGGAATAGGCCTTTCGGAGGTTGAGCACTGGGTTGCAGAGGGGGTGCTCGAATGGCCTGGGCATGTTCATGTTCAGCCATGGCTGAGGCAGGCAAGCGTTTTTGTGCTGCCCTCCTATTACCGTGAGGGCGTGCCGCGCAGTACCCAGGAGGCGATGGCCATGGGGCGGCCTGTTATCACGACGGATGCCCCCGGGTGTCGGGAAACGGTCGTTGACGGCGAGAACGGGTTTCTAGTGCCGGTTCGGGATGTACCAGCCTTGGTCGAGGCGATGCTGAAATTTATAGAGCAGCCCAAGCTGGTCGAAAGTATGGGGCGTTGCAGTCGGCACATGGCGGAGGTGCGCTTCGATGTACGCCGGGCCAACCGGCGGCTGCTGGATATAATCGGGGTTATTCCCGCGTGAGAGGAAAGGATCTGTCTGGGGCAGGCTTCGCTTTGCTGGGGTGGCCTTCCGTAACGCTGGAGTGCATGCTCCCGTACATGGCTCCCCATTGGGGCCCAGAGATACATCGCAATCTGGACTCGTTAATGTCATGAAACTGATACTTCACATAGGTATGCCCAAGACCGGGACGACCGCACTACAGGCACAGCTGTCGGCCGACCGCGCGAGTTTGTTACGTCATGGGGTGCTGTATCCGCAAGTCAATATTCATCCGACCAATCATAATTTCCTGGCCTTACTGATGCGCCACGGCGATGCCATGGCGCCACGTTTTCGTGCGATGTACGGGAAACAGACGGACTTGCTGTGGAAGGACTTTGAAAGCAACTGGCAGCAGATAAAGCGCCAGATTGCCAAACATCAGCCGCATACCGTGATTCTTTCCGGCGAGGGGATGTTTTTTGCCATCGGTTCGACAGATACCGAAAAATTTAGGGCGCGCATCCTCGAGCTGACCGATGACGTGCAGGTCGTGGCCTATGTCAGGCAACCGTCCAGGCATTACCTGTCGGCAGTGCAGCAACGCCTGAAGTCTGCAGCGAAATTCAATCCGCCGGGCGCTCCCCCAATGCGCAAGACGATTGAGGCGGCCTGGGAAATGTTTGGCCGCAAGCCCATGGTGATTCCCTATGAGCGCGATTTGCTGCTGGATGGCGACATTACCAGCGATTTCCTGCATCGCTGCGTTCCCGAGGTATCCTCTTTCGCTGGCCGGATTGTTTCCGCCGAGTTGAACGAGTCACTGAGTGCCGAGGTCATGGCGATACTGCAGGAGTATCGCCAGACCAAGCACAAGGATGCCGACGGGGATATTCCGGTCGACTGTGTTCGCCTGCAGCGCCTGCTGCAGCATATCGAACACCGCCACGGCCTTTACCGGCGACCGGTACTTGTTGCCGAGGTCGCGCGCCATATCGATGACACCAGTGTCGATCTGCTGTGGCTGGAAGAGCAATACGGCTTCCGCTTTTCGGGCATCGATTACGCGGCAATCAGGGGCGAATCGAATCCCATCTGGAATACTTTCAGCCAGATTTCCGATATCTGCGTGGTCGATGCCGAAAAAAAGCGCCAATTGTTGATGCTGGCGAGCCGGCAACCATTGAGGCCTCGTTTGGTCATACCGAGAAGGCTGATGCGCTGGGCCGAACGAAATGCCGGCGGGCGGGTGGTGGCGTGGGTGCGCACGGCATTTCGCTGGTGCGGACGTAAAAGTTCGGTGACGCGCTAGCTTGCCAGTGCCTTCGCCACTCCCCACCGAAAGCGTATTGTTGGCGGAAGGTGTTCAGCCGCGTGTCTCGGTTATCGTCCCTGTCTATAACCACTGGCATCTGGTGCCGGCACTCCTTGACTGCCTGGCCGCGCAATCGCTGAAGCCACCGGCCTTTGAACTGCTGCTCGTCGACAATGCTTCGGACTGTTTTCCCGAAGCCTTGCCCCTGCCGCCCTGGGCGTTCTTGCTGCGCTGTACTACCCCGGGTTCCTATGCCGCACGGAACGAGGCCGTCAGGCAGGCGCGCGGTGAAATTCTGGTATTCACCGATGCCGATTGCCGCCCCATGGAGCAATGGCTAGAGTCGGGAGTCGGTGCCTTTCAAGCTGGCGGAGGTTGTCTCGCCATCGTTGCAGGCGGCGTTTCGGTCGAGCCGGAGGACTGGCAGTGCATGACGCCCAGCGAAATTTACGATGTCGCTCTGGGGCTGCCTCAGGCGCGCTATGTGCGTCGTGGATATGCCATAACGGCGAATCTATTCATACCTGTCCAGGTTTTCGAAAAAGTGGGGATGTTTGACCAGAGTCGTTTTTCCGGCGGGGATGCCGATTTTTGCCGACGCGCGCAGCGGCAGGGAATAAAAATCACGTACTGCGCTCCCGCCCGGGTTATTCATCCAGCGCGCTGCAACTGGCTGGAACTGGAAACCAAAAAGCGGCGGGTCAAAGGCGGACAGGTTGCAGCGGGAAGTCGCCAGAGGCGTGCTTTTTACCTGCTGCGGACATTGCTTCCGCCTTTTGACCTGTGGTGGCGTATCATTCGGGCGCCCCGGCTCTCCTTGCCGCAGCGTCTGCAAGCCTGCATCCTGCAGGGCCGGCTCTGGGGCGTCGAACTTGCCGAAGTTTACCGCCTGCTGCGCGGTGAGCTCCCCATCAGAAACTGAGATCGTGACTTCACTTGCCCCGTCATCACTGGTAATTGCGCATCTGGCATGGCAATGGCGATTGTTTCGCTATTTTCTCAGGCATGTCGGCTCGATGACCATCGTGGCCGGCTTGTGCCGGGCGATATCCCAGTTCTCGCAATTGTTCGCGCTGTTCATTCCGCTGAAGATCATGCTGATACTGGGTTCCGGGAGCTTGCCAACGCTCATGCAGCTCAGTCCGGCAAAGGTCTCCCGGGGCGCCTGGGTGATCGGGCTCAGTATTGCGACGATAGTTCTCTATGTTGCAGCCATCGGCTTCGAGCTTGCCTCCAATCGGATTGTCGGGCGCGGTGGTACCCGGCTGGCGCAATCGCTGACCGAATCCGAGCATCTGTCGAGCGAGCAGCGCCGGCAGATCCGCGAAGTATTCGGAACGGCCTGTCGTTGTTATGCAAATGGCCTGGTGTTTGCTGCGGGATTCATCGGCTTGCTGTTGATCAGCCCGGTGGTCTTTGCCTTGATGATGCTGATCCTGGCGTTGCAGGCGCTGATGACCAATCGCCTGTGCGCCGCTCGCGGCGCCGGATTGGCCTGGCTGGCTCGGGCCATCGCGCGGAATCCTGCCGAATATCTCAAGTATCTGGCCTCCATGAATTTTCTCGTCGTCTTCGGCTTGCTGTTGCTGGAGTATGTGATTGCCGGGGGGCTCAATTCAGTTGTCGCCATCCTGACCTTGCTGCTGGCTCGCCGGATGTTCCAGTCGATTGGTCAGTTCGGGGTGCAGGCCGTCCAGCTGGAGCGCATGCATCCGGATGTCGTCGTGGTGTTCTTTAAATATGTTTGATTGATCTGGAGCGCAAGTCATGAAACGAATCCTGGTTATCGGTCGCGC
This sequence comes from Ferribacterium limneticum, assembly GCF_020510565.1. NCBI lineage: Bacteria > Pseudomonadati > Pseudomonadota > Betaproteobacteria > Rhodocyclales > Azonexaceae > Ferribacterium > Ferribacterium limneticum. The sequence continues at coordinate 3,347,138 of NZ_CP075189.1, read as the reverse complement.
CTATCCGCATGCGGCGCACAATTACCTCAACAGCGAAGTGGATTACCTGTCGTCTCGCGCCCAGGTGCTTGTGTTGTCGCCGAATCAGCCGCGGGCGCCGTTTTACTCACCGGTCGATTTCAACTATTTCGACAATGTGGGCGAACTGGTCGCCCTGGCCCGACAGTTCAAGCCGGATTTCATCATTTCCTGGTTGCTGCCCAATCACTGCTATGCCCGACAGGTGGCCGATGCGCTCGATGTTCCATTTGTTCTCAAGCTGCATACGCCGGATCGCATCATCATCGATCCGGCCAGGTTGCCGCTGAAGAAGCGTTTGGCCACCTACCTGCTGAGTGAGCAGTTTGTGAGTCGGCATTATCTAGTTTCTTCCAGCTCAATCAGGAAAACTGCCGCTTCGCGGAACTTCAAGGGGGTCTATTGCATCCCGCTTCTCAAAGAGGAAATCTCGCGGTTTTTCCCGCCTGAAAAAGTATTCGACCTGCAGTCGAGGCTCTTCTTCGACAGGTTCCATGACGAAAGTCCCAATGGCGATGGTGTGATGGTGCTGGGTTCCCTGCTTGACCGGCGCGAAGGGGATGCCGCCTTTGCCCGCATCATTTCGGCGATCAAGGGGCCGGTCGACTGGTATCCGATGCCGACGCCCGGATGCCTGTGGATCAACCTGCCTAACCTGCCCGCCAACCTGCGGGTCATGAAATATGTTCCGCCATCCGAAATGCCGGCCCTTTACAAGAAATACAAGGCCTTGATCCAGATTGGCCGTGGTTATTACTCTCGCGGAATTTCGATGTCGGTCATCGAGGCACAAGCGTCCGGCGTGGCCGTCGTGGCGCCCTCGTTGCGGCCGGATTACGATGCCTGGGTGGAAAATGGCGGCGGGCATGTTTTCCATGATGAGTCCGAGATTCCGGGGATCCTGGAGAGAATTCCGGATCCGGCGATGCGCCAGAAAGGCTTCAACAGCGCCAGTCAGCACGACATGGCCGGTGTCGAGATGGATCTTGCACAAGCCGGTTTGGTGCTCTAGAGGGTTTCAATGAAGTCGAAACGCCTAGTCGTGCTGCTCGATGACAATAAACGTTTCGGGAATTTCCGTTATGTCTTGTCACTACTCATTGCCAGTTGGGAGCAGCAAGGCTGGCGCATCCTGTTCTGCGATGATTTCGGTATGTTGCCGGAGGCCGAACTGGCCTTGCTGCATGTCAATCGGACGGTAATACCGGAGAGCATCGTCGACAACTGTCTGGCACGCTATCAGATAGTTATCAACCACGGTGCTCTTGATATTTCAAAGCGCGTCGTAAGCCGGCAGCTGCTGTTGCCAGATAGTCAGGATGGTGGTCCAGTCATCGTCAAGACCGATGCCAACTGCGGCGGACGTCGCGAGCGCTATGAGCATGAAGTATTCGGACCGTTGCTGAAAATAAAGGATCGATTGCTGCCGTGGACGATGGCCGCCCGATTGGCTGGCGGTTGCTATCCGATCTATCGGAATGTGGCCGAGGTGCCCGAAGATGTGTGGAAAAATCCGGCGCTGGTGGTTGAACGCCTTTGCTGCGAGCGGGTTGGCGAGCTGTTTGCCCTGCGCCAGTGGGTCTTCTTCGGAAATGAGGAAATGCACAGGATTTCCTATTCGCCGGAAGCACTTCTCAAATCGCATAACATCATCCGGTCGGAAATGCTTTCGGAAGTGCCACCATTCCTGCGTCAGCGACGTGAGGAGTTAGGCTTCGACTACGGTAAGTTTGATTATGTGATGTTCGAAGGCGAAGCGATTCTGCTCGACGCCAATCGAACGCCGACTTACGGCATGAACATCGGTCCGGAGGTCAGGGATATTGCCGGCAGATTGGCGTGGGGGATAAGTTTTTTCCATGCTCAAGCCAGCAATTGATCTAGCTCGCCTGTATGGCGAGGGGCATGTCTATTCCGGGCTGGCCCACCCGGAATTGGGCCGCTGGTTGCCAAGAGATCCTGATGTGGTAAAGAGTCTGACCGGTACGCAACTGGGTGTTCTCGGGCGCATGCCGGTGGTCTGTGCCGAGGGAGTGGCCGATGAGCGGGGGCTCGATTTGCTTGGCGAGGCCGGCCTCGAAGTGGCGGGCGAACGTCTGGTCTTCCGCAGTGTGCCGGAGTACGAAGGCATACTGCGCGACCTCGAGCGGCAAAAGGTCCGGCTGGTCTTGCAGCATCGCCATCCGGAATGGCTGTTGGCGCCTGAAAGCTATTGGTTTGCCCCCGATCTGCTGTCATCGCTCAATGACAAAGGCAATCTCGAGCGCTTCGTGTCGTCCCGGTATTTGCCACAGCGACGGGTTTTTGATTCATCCATGGTCGAGGCATGGGGGCATTCCGGTCATGATTTCCCGTGCGTACTCAAGGCGGGGACTCCTCAGAGCACGGGCGGGGGCTGCGGCGATGTCTTCATTTGTCGAGGGGCGGACGATCTTGTTCGTGCCAGATCCGGGTTGGCAGAAAGCGAGCGAGTGATTGTCGAGGAATGGTTGTCGGCCGATAGCATGTATTGTCTCAATTACGCGGTTGCAGAGGGCATGGAAGTGCAGTATCTCGGCGGGGCTGAAATGGTTTGTGCCGAGGATGGCGCATATCGCGGAAACTGGCTGGGCCCGGGATGTGAGCCAGGTCCGGCTTCGATAGAAGCCGGCATGGAGACTGCCAGAATAGCCGCGCACCTGGGTTACCGGGGGATTTTTGGCCTTGATCTTGCCGAAAGTGAGGGCAAGGTATCGAAAATATTCGATCTCAATTTCCGGTTCTGTGGATCGACAGTGGGCCTGCTTCTGATGCCGGCCATTCAGTCGCGTTTTGGAAATTGCGTCGGGCGTTTCTGTGGTTTTTCGTTCAAAGGCTCTTATCCGGAGGCAATCACGTCAGCCAGGCGGGCTTGCCGCGATGGTTACTTCTTGCCCTTTTCCACCTATCGACCGGATGTCGACATTGGAAGGGGCGGGTTGCCCAGAGTCAATGGGCTGATATTGGGAAACGACCGTAAAGAAGTGAAGGCTACGGAAGCATTGATGCGTAATAATGGGTGGCAGTAGATGATTTTCATTGGCTCGGGGGGGGGCGATTGAGTTCAACACCAGTGGTATCTGTGATCATGCCCTGCCGGAATTCAGCGCAATGGCTTGGCTTGGCAATACAGTCCGTACAGGCGCAGGATTTCACCAATTGGGAATTGTTGCTGGTCGACGACGCGTCGACCGATGATTCAGTAAGTATTGTTGAAGGCTATGCCAGGGGCGATCAACGGATCAGGCTTTTTCGGCTAGCCACATCCATGGGCGGGGCCGGGGCACGTAATCACGCCATTCAACAGGCGAGAGGACGTTATATTGCCTTTCTGGATGCGGATGATTTGTGGCGCAAGGAGAAGCTTTCGATTCAGCTCGACTTGATGACGAGCCGGGGTTTGCCATTCTCCTATTCGGCCTACGAAAAGACGGATGCAGATGGATGTCTGCAGGGGCGCGTCTATCGCCCGCCGCTCGAAGTCAGCTATTTCTCGCTCCTTCGTTCCTGCGCGATTGGCTGCTCGACGGTGATGCTCGACAGCGCTCTCCTTGGCCAACGACTTTTTCCTGCCCTGAAGCGTTCTCACGATTATGCCCTGTGGCTCGACATCCTGCGTGAAGGGTATCCGGCGCACGGAATCGACATGCCACTGACGATTTATCGTGAGCGTAGCGGTTCGCTGTCTTCGAACAAGGTTTCGAAACTGCATATGGCCTGGCATATCTACAGGCAACGCGAACGCCTCGGTCGGCTGAACAGCGCCTTGTTGCTGCTGAGTTATATTTATAACGGCGTGAAGAAGAGGAATATCTAGTTGGGGAGATGTGCCAGGCGGCAGGTGCCCTCAGCGCGACAGGATTGGGTAATTGTGCTTTCCGGCTTGAGGCAAGCCTGTTATGTCCGACCGGGCAAGAACGCCTGGCAAAAGCCTAGTCTTGTGACTTGAGGTGTTTCTTGCAAGGGATTGCGTAGTGGAATTGATCACCGGGGCCAATGGATTCATTGGTCGGCATTTATTGACGAGTTTGCAGCGTGATGGCATCGCATACCGTGCATTGGCGCGCCATCCCTCATCCGGTGTCAGTACTGTTCAGGCCGATCTTCTTGACAAGGAAGCGCTGGCCGAAGCTTGCGCCGGTATCGACTGCATTTTCCATTGTGCCGGTTACGCCCACGCCTTTGCTTCCCGCTTTGCCGACGATGCCGTCCGCCACTGGCAAGTCAATTTCGAGGGAACACGCAATCTGCTGGAGGCGGCTGGGCAGGCCGGGGTCAAGCGCTTTGTCTTCCTGTCGAGTGTGAAGGCCATGGCCGAGCCCGGCGAGGACTGCATCGACGAGGACTTTCCCGGCCAGCCAGAGACGGCGTATGGCCAATCCAAGCGCGCCGCCGAACAGGCTGTTTTGGCGGCTGGACAGGCTACGGGCATGCATGTTGTCAACTTGCGGCTGAGCATGGTTTATGGCGCGGGTGGCCGGGGAAATCTTGAACGCATGGGAAATCTTGTCGGGCGAGGGCTGTTTCCGCCCTTGCCGGAAACCGGAAATCGGCGCTCGCTGGTCCATGTCGATGATGTCGTTTCGGCCATGCGCCTGGTGGCCGGCAACGCTGCTGCGAACGGGCGTACCTACATCGTGGCGGCTCCGGAAGCCCACTCAGGGCGAGCCTTGTTCGATGCCCTGCGGGCTGCGCATGGGCTGTCGCCCTGTACCTGGTCAATACCAGTGTCCATTCTGGATCTTGCCGCGCGCTTCGGGGATGCCGCTGGGAAAATCCTGGGGCGCCGTGTTCCTCTCGACAGTGAGGTTGTGGCGCGCCTGCTTGGTTCGGCCTACTATTCAGCTGGGCGGATTGAGCGGGAGTTGGGTTGGCGTGCCAAAATTTCTCTGGCCGAGGGTTTGTCGGGGATGATCCGGAAATGAAGCGGCTGTTCGATCTTGGCTTGGTCTGTGGGCTGGCGGTGCTGCTGGTCTTGCCCATTCTCGCAGTGGCTCTGCTGGTCAGGTTGAGTTCGCCGGGGCCTGCACTCTACTGGTCGGATCGGGTTGGCCGGCATAACCGCATTTTCAGCATGCCGAAATTTCGCAGCATGCGCATTGGTACGCCGGCTCTGGCGACCCATCTGCTGCGGGATCCGGCGAGCTGGCTGACGCCGGTAGGGGGCTTCCTGCGTCGCTCCAGCCTGGATGAACTGCCGCAACTGTGGAGCATCCTGGTTGGTGACATGAGTTTTGTCGGACCCCGCCCCGCCTTGTTCAACCAGGACGATCTGGTTGCCTTGCGCACTTCCCGCGGGGTTCATGAACTAGTGCCGGGGCTGACCGGCTGGGCGCAGATCAATGGCCGGGACGAGTTGCCGATCCCGGAAAAGGTCGAGCTGGATGCCGAATATCTGCAGCGCCGTTCCTTGTGGTTCGATATCCGGATTCTCTGGCTGACTTTCATCAAGGTGTTGCGGCGCGACGGTGTGTCGCATTGATCGCGGCGCGCCGGGTTAGAATCGCTGGTTTGAAGCGCGAGGCGAGTGTTCGCCGTTCCTCCCTGACATGAGTTGCATGACGAATCCGCGTACCCTGGCTGCTTTCCTTCACGATCTGGTGGCGGCGGCAGTGTCCTGGATGCTGGCTTTCTGGCTGCGTTTCAATTTTGATATGCCATTGAATTTCCAGCTGGCGGCTCTGCATGCCCTGGTTTGGGTGCTGCCGCTGTTCGCCGTGCTGTTTTACGCCTTCGGCCTCTATCGCGGCTTATGGCGATTCGCCAGTCTTTCCGATATGCAGCACATCGGTGCAGCAGTTGTCGTCGGAGCCTTGCTGACGACTAGTCTTATTGTCTTTTTCAGCGTGGCGTTGATCCCACGCTCGGTGCTCATCCTGCATCCCTTGTTGCTGGCCTTGATCATGGGCGGGAGTCGTTTCGTCTATCGTAGCTGGAAAGAGCATCGCCTGTATGGGCCGGCTAAAATGCGTGGGCAGCCGGTGTTGATTATCGGGACGGATGAAGCCGCCGACTCTCTCCTGCGTGAGCTGGCCCGTAGCGGCCTCTGGTATCCGGTTGCCTTGGTCGACGAACAGGCGGGGAAGATGGGGCGGCGCCTGCGTGGGTTGCCGGTTTTCGGGCCATTCTCCCGCATTGCCGAAGTGGCTGAACAATATGGCGTCAAGCATGCCATCATGGCCATGCCCCATGCGAAAAGCTCGGTTCGACGACATGCGGTGGAATTATCCTCGGCAGCCGGGCTGGAGGTGATGACAATACCTTCTTATGACGACATCTTGGCCGGCCGGCTATCGGTTTCCAACATGCGGCGGGTGGAGCTGGAAGATCTTCTCGGCCGCGACTCCGTTTCACTCGACGCAGCTGCCCTGCATGAGCAGCTGACAGGGCGCGTCGTACTGGTGAGCGGGGCTGGTGGCTCGATCGGCTCGGAACTGTGCCGACAGATTGCTGCCTTTTCTCCGTCGCGCCTCCTCCTGCTCGACTCTTCCGAGTTTGCACTGTACCGCATGGATGAGGAACTGGCGCACGCCTTTCCTGAATTGCCGCGTGCGTGCTGGGCGGCTGATGTGCGGGATGCCGAGCGCATCGAAGAGATTTTTGCGGCGGAGCGGCCGGCCGTTGTTTTTCATGCTGCTGCTTACAAGCACGTGCCCTTAATGGAGAAGGTCAATGCCTGGCAGGCGGTGCGTACCAATGCGCTGGGTACTCTGATTACGGCCCAGGCTGCACGGATGTTTGGAGTCGATAAATTTGTCCTGGTGTCCACCGACAAGGCGGTCAATCCGACCAATGTTATGGGGTGCAGCAAGCGACTGGCTGAGCGCTTGTGTCGGGCCCTCCAAGAGCCCGGCGGTACTCGTTTTGTGACGGTGCGCTTCGGCAACGTATTGGGCAGCAATGGTAGCGTCATCCCCAAGTTCCGCGAGCAGATTGCCCGTGGCGGGCCGCTTACTGTGACGCATCCTGATATCGTTCGGTATTTCATGACCATTCCCGAGGCTGCGCAGCTCGTGTTGCATGCGGGGTGGCTGGGGCAGGGCGGCGAGATTTTTGTGCTTGATATGGGGGAGCCGGTGAAGATCGTCGATCTTGCGCGTGACATGATCCTGCTTTCTGGCTTCTCGGAAGGCGATATCCCTATCCACTTCACCGGTTTGCGGTCCGGGGAAAAACTGTATGAGGAATTGCTCGCCGATGACGAGAAGACTTTGCCGACGCCGCATCCCAAACTGCGAATTGCTAAGCTAGCTGATGACATGAGCGAAACAGAGTTCGCTGAACTGCTCGCTTGGTTGTCGCCGGCAGTGCGGGATGTGGCTGTTGTCAAGGCAGACCTTCAGTATTTCGTTCCTGAATACACAACAAACTGACTGATGCCCTTATTGCTAACGGAGTTTTCATTGGCTGCTGAGTTCCTTGATCTTCCTCAACTGCTTTTTGCCGCCGGTACGGTGCGTCTGCCTGGCTCGAAAAGTATTTCTAACCGTGTCCTGTTGCTTGCCGCATTGGCTGAGGGCGAGACCGAAGTCCGCGACCTGCTCGCTTCGGATGACACCGAGCGGATGCTCGATGCGCTGAAAGTGCTTGGCGTCGGCACTACCCATTTAGGTGGCGAGAACTGGCTGATCAAGGGTTGTGGTGGCCAGGTTCCGATAAAACAGGCAGAGCTTTTCCTCGGAAATGCCGGGACGGCGTTTCGCCCTTTGACAGCTGCGTTGGCGCTGGCTGGTGGCAATTACGTGCTGAAGGGCGTCGCCCGGATGCACGAGCGCCCGATTGGCGATTTGGTTGATGGCTTGAGGCAACTTGGCGCGGATATCAGCTATCTGGGGAATGATGGTTATCCGCCACTTCATCTCAAGCCGGCGAACCTTGTCCTTGGTGACTCGGTGAAGGTGCGTGGTGACGTCTCCAGTCAATTTCTGACAGGTTTATTGATGGCCCTTCCCCTTATTGGGCAGACTGCTACGGTCGACGTCGTTGGTGAGCTGATTTCCAAACCCTATATCGAGATCACGCTGGCAACCATGGCGCGTTTTGGTGTTCAGGTTCAACGTGAAGGGTGGCAGCGGTTTACGGTGCCAGGGGGCAGTCGATATGTTTCGCCGGGAACGATTTATGTCGAGGGCGATGCTTCGTCGGCCTCGTATTTTCTCGCTCTGGGGGCCATAGGTGGCGGGCCGGTGAGGATTGAAGGCGTCGGCAGTGATTCGATTCAGGGCGACGTCAAGTTTGCCGAGGCGCTAGCTAAAATGGGTGCCCAGGTGGAGATGGGGCCAAACTGGATGGAAGCACGGGCGCCGCAATCTGGCCTGGTTGCGGTCAACCTCGATTGCAACCACATTCCCGATGCGGCGATGACGCTGGCAACGACGGCGCTGTTTGCCAAAGGCACAACGACGTTGCGTAACATAGCTAGTTGGCGGGTCAAGGAGACAGACCGGATCGCAGCTATGGCGACCGAGTTGCGCAAATTGGGAGCGGAGGTTGAGGAGGGGGACGATTTCATCCGTGTCACGCCGTCCACCCTCAAGCCGGCGGCTATCGATACCTATGACGATCATCGCATGGCAATGTGTTTCTCTTTGGCCGCCTTCGGAACGCCTTTGCGTATCAATGACCAGAAATGCGTGGCCAAGACTTTTCCGGATTATTTTGAACGTTTTGCGGCGGTTACCAAGGCGGCGCTAGTCATTGCCATCGATGGCCCCTCTGCTTCAGGCAAGGGAACAGTAGCGGCTAAAGTGGCAGCGGCACTCGGTTACGCCTATCTCGATTCCGGTGCTCTTTACCGGTTGACCGCGTTGGCCGCTAAGCGGGCTGCCGTTGATTGGGCGGATGAGGTAGCTGTTGCCACCATAGCTGCCGAGCTTGATGTGGAGTTTTCGGGCAGCGATATCCGCCTTAATGGTGAACTTGTCGGTGACGTCATTCGTACGGAAGAAATCTCGGTCGGTGCCTCGAAGGTCGCGGCCCTGCCTGCTGTACGGGAGGCGCTTCTTTTTCGCCAACGGGCCTTCAACAAGGCGCCTGGCCTGATTGGCGACGGGCGTGATATGGGCTCGGTGGTTTTTCCTCGCGCGGCGCTCAAAGTGTTCCTGACAGCGAGTGCCGAAGCGCGCGCTGAACGTCGTTATAAGCAGTTGATCGAAAAAGGATTCTCTGCTAATCTCGCGGACCTTCTGTTGGACTTGAAGCAACGTGACGAGCGCGATTCACAGCGCAGCGTTGCTCCTCTTCGGCAAGAGGCCGACGCAAAGCTGCTCGACACCACGCATCTCACCATCGAACAGGCGGTGAATCAGGTGCTGGTCTGGAGCAGGGAAGCGTTGCAGTAAGGTGTTGCCGGCCACCCTGGCCAGTAGCTTGTTTTAACCCTAACCCGCTGTGGATCTAACAGTCCGCGGCAGCATGAAAGCTCTCTCCGTCAATGGAATCTTTTGCTCAACTATTTGAAGAATCCCTGGCTCGCCAGGAAATGCGTCAAGGCGAAGTCATCACTGCAGAAGTGGTGCTCATCGATCACAATTTCGTTGTGGTCAATGCCGGCCTGAAATCGGAATCCTATGTTCCGCTCGAAGAATTCCTGAATGATCAGGGCGAACTCGAAGTCAAGGTGGGCGATTTCGTCCAAGTGGCTATCGAAATGCTGGAAGACGGCTACGGTGCCACGCGCCTGTCCCGCGATCGCGCCAAGCGCATCGCTGCCTGGAACTTCCTGGAAGAAGCCCTGAACAACAACTCCCTGGTTACCGGCACCATCACCGGCAAGGTCAAGGGCGGTCTGACCGTCATGTCCAACGGTGTCCGCGCCTTCCTGCCGGGTTCCCTCGTCGACATGCGTCCGGTCAAGGACACCACGCCGTACGAAGGCAAGACCATGGAGTTCAAGGTCATCAAGCTTGACCGCAAGCGCAACAACGTCGTGATGTCCCGCCGTGCCGTGCTCGAAGCCACCGCTGACAAAGATCGCGAAAAGCTGCTTGAGAACCTCAAGGAAGGCACCACCGTCAAGGGTATCGTCAAGAACATCACCGACTACGGCGCATTCGTCGACCTCGGCGGTATCGATGGCCTGCTGCACATCACCGACCTGGCCTGGCGCCGTGTTCGTCACCCGAGCGAAGTGCTCAACGTTGGTGACGAAGTTACCGCCAAGATCCTCAAGTTCGATGCCGAGAAGAACCGCGTCTCTCTGGGTATGAAGCAGCTGGGCGACGATCCGTGGGTTGGTATTGCCCGTCGTTACCCGGCTGGCACCCGCCTGTTCGGCAAGGTCACCAACCTGACCGACTACGGTTCTTTCGTTGAAATCGAACAGGGCATCGAAGGCCTGGTTCACGTTTCCGAAATGGACTGGACCAACAAGAACGTTCATCCGTCCAAGGTTGTCCAGCTCGGCGACGAAGTCGAAGTCATGATCCTCGAAATCGACGAAGAGCGTCGTCGTATCTCCTTGGGCATGAAGCAGTGCCAAGCCAATCCTTGGGACGACTTCGCCATGAACCACAAGAAGGGCGACAAGGTTAAGGGCGCCATCAAGTCGATCACCGACTTCGGCATCTTCATCGGTCTGCCTGGTGGCATCGATGGCCTGGTTCACCTGTCCGACCTGTCCTGGTCTGCGACTGGCGAAGAAGCCATCCGCAACTTCAAGAAGGGCGACGAAGTTGAGGCTCTGGTTCTTGGCATCGACGTCGAGAAGGAGCGTATCTCCCTCGGTATCAAGCAGATGGAAGGTGATCCGTACACCAACTTCATCGCCACCCACGAGAAGAACAGCATCGTGAACTGCACCGTGAAGACGGTCGACGCCCGCGGCGCCGTGCTGACCCTGGATGGCGAGAACGAAGGTTACCTGCGTGCTTCCGAATTCTCGCGTGATCGTATCGACGACCTGTCGCAACACCTCAAGGTGGGCGATACCGTTGAAGCCATGATCATCAACGTGGATCGCAAGACCCGTGGTATCAACCTTTCCATCAAGGCCAAGGACAATGCCGAACAGCACGAAGCCATGCAGAAACTTTCTGCAGAATCTTCCGCCGCTGCTTCCGGCACGACCAACCTGGGTGCCCTGTTGAAGGCCAAGCTTAACCAGCAAGGCTGATAAGGCAATAGCATGACCAAATCTGAGCTCATCGCCCGGCTGGCGGAGCGGTTTCCCCAGTTGGTGGCGAAAGATGCTGATTTTGCGGTCAAGATGATTCTCGATGCGATGTCCGAAGCACTTGTGCGAGGAGATCGTATCGAGATCCGCGGATTCGGCAGCTTTGCGCTCAACTATCGGCCACCGCGTACTGGCCGTAACCCCAAGTCTGGGGAAAAGGTTGGCGTCCCGGCCAAGTGGGTTCCCCACTTCAAGGCTGGAAAAGAATTGCGCGAAAGGGTCGATCAGGCGATCTGACCTCGGGCTTGGCCCAATGTGGTAGATTCAGGGCAGTGAATGATTTCACTGCCCTTTTTTATTGAATGTCATGACAGCACTGACTTGGGCCATACGGGCCATTATTTTTGTCTTTCTGGTTGTATTCGCGACCCAGAACACCGATCCGGTAAGCCTTCGCCTTCTACCAGGAACAGTCTGGCAGACGCCGTTGGTGATCGCCTTGCTGGCTTTCTTTATCGGTGGCGTGATACTTGGCGCGCTGTCGCTGCTTGGGGTTATATTCCGGCAGCGTCGTGAAATCTCGTGCCTGAAGCGCGAGGCGTTGCCAACGCCAGCTTCCCTGACTCCGGAAGTGCCGCCAAGCGCATGAACGAATTATTCGAATACTGGCAGCTACTGCTGATACCGGCCTTTTTTGCTCTGGGCTGGATCGCTGCCCGCGTCGATATGCAGCAGGTCGTGCATGAGTCGCGCACCTTGCCTCGGTCCTATTTTCAGGGTTTGAATTTTCTGCTCAACGAGCAGCCGGACAAGGCAATCGATTCCTTTCTCGAGGTTGCAAAGGTTGATTCGCAGACCGTTGAGCTGCATTTTGCACTCGGTAATCTGTTTCGCCGGCGTGGCGAGACGGAGCGTGCCATACGCATGCACCAGAACCTCATCGACTTGCCTGACCTCGATGACAAGGTGCGGTTGCAGGCGCTGTCGGAGCTGGGACAGGATTACCTGAAGGCAGGCCTGCTTGATCGGGCTGAAGAAATTTTCAACAAATTGCTGGGAACCGACTTTGAGGAAGAGGCCAAGCGCAATCTGCTGGAAATCTATCAGGTCGAGAAAGAGTGGCTGAAGGCCATTGAAATTGCACGCGAATTGCCGGATGTTGCCTCGCATCGCGATATCGCCGAGTACTACTGTGAGCTGGCGGCCAACGAAATCATGCGTTCTCGCCCGGATTCGGCGCGTGAGTATTTGGATGTTGCCACTCAAGAGAATCGGAAGTGCGTGCGTGCCAGTCTCCTGCAAGGGGATTTGTTGATGCAGGAGATCGATCTCAATGGCGCTATCGAAGCCTGGCAGCGTATTGAGCAACAGGATCCCGCTTACCTGGCGCTGGTTGCCCAGCGACTGCTTGAAGCCTACCGCAAGCTCGAACGGCCGGCCGAAGGTATCGCCCTGTTGAGTGGTTATCTCGAGCGTTATCCCTCCCTCGATTTGCTCGAAGTGGTCTATCAACTGGTATTGGAAAGCGAAGGTGTCGAAGCGGCGTATCGCCTGGTGCGGGCCGAACTGCAGCGCAATCCCACCTTGCTTGGCTTGGAAAAACTGATGAGTGCGCGTTTGCCGCTGGTGGCGCCGGAAGTTCGTCCGGATGTCGAGTTGGCGAGGACCATTATCCAGGGCTACACGAAACGCCTGTCGCGCTATCGATGCGATAATTGTGGTTTCAAGGCCCGCCAATTTTATTGGCGTTGTCCGGCCTGCGGTGGTTGGGAAACCTATCCGCCGCGTCGCAGTGAAGAATTCGATCAATCCTTGTAGGAAGCCTTATGAAAATCACCGTTGTCGGCACCGGCTATGTCGGTCTGGTCAGTGGCACCTGTCTGGCTGAAGTAGGTAACGATGTCCTTTGTCTGGACGTTGATCCCGAGAAAATTTGTATTCTCGAAGAAGGCGGCATCCCGATCTTCGAACCTGGTTTGCAGGAGATGGTCCGCCGCAATGTCGCCGCCGGCCGCCTGCACTTCACCACTGACGTGGAAAAAGCCGTGCAGCACGGCACCATCCAGTTCATTGCGGTTGGTACGCCGCCTGACGAAGACGGCTCGGCCGACCTCCAGTATGTACTCGGTGCGGCCCGTAGCATCGGTCGCCTGATGACCGACTACAAGGTCGTGGTCGACAAGAGCACCGTGCCGGTCGGTACCGGTGCCAAGGTCAAGGCCGCCATCGCTGACGAACTGACCAAGCGCGGCGTCGATATCCCTTACAGCGTTGTTTCCAATCCCGAGTTTCTCAAGGAAGGGGCTGCTGTCGAAGACTTCATGCGTCCTGATCGCATTGTTGTCGGCGCCGAAGAAGAGCAGGCCATCCACCTGATGCGTGCCCTTTACGCACCGTTCCAGCGCAATCACGAGCGCCTGATCATCACCGATGTGAAGAGCGCCGAACTGACCAAGTACGCCGCCAACGCCATGCTGGCGACGCGCATCAGTTTCATGAACGAACTGGCCAATCTGGCTGAAGTGCTGGGTGCCGACATTGAAATGGTTCGTCAGGGCATTGGCTCTGATCCGCGCATTGGCTACCACTTCCTTTACCCCGGTTGTGGCTACGGTGGCTCCTGCTTCCCCAAGGACGTCAAGGCGCTTATCGCGACAGCCAAGGACGATGCCGACATCACCCTCAAAGTGCTGACTGCCGTCGAGGAAGCCAACGATGCGCAGAAGCACGTGCTGACCCGGAAGCTCAAGGCGCGCTTCGGCGATCTCAAGGGCAAGCATTTCGCCCTGTGGGGCCTGGCCTTCAAGCCGAATACCGACGACATGCGCGAAGCGCCCAGCCGTGAACTGATTGCCGACTTGTTCGCCGCTGGTGCAACGGTGACGGCCTACGATCCTGTCGCCATCGACGAAACCCGACGCATCTACGGTGATGACAGCCGTCTGCAATACGCCGAAAACCCGATGGGGGCTCTCACAAACGCCGATGCGTTGCTGATCGTTACCGAATGGAAGGAATTCCGGAGTCCGGATTTTGAGTCCATCAAGGCAACGCTCAGAAGTCCGGTGATTTTCGACGGCCGTAACCTGTATGACCCGAAATTCGTGCGTGCTACGGGCATCGAGTATTTTGCAATCGGACGCTGATCAATGAGCAGCAGCATGCTGGAAAAGATTTCGCAGGTTCGCCTGCTGGTTGTTGGCGACGTGATGCTCGACCGCTATTGGTTCGGCGAGGTCAGCCGGATTTCCCCCGAGGCGCCGGTGCCGGTGGTCAAGGTTCAGCGCATGGAAGAGCGTCTCGGCGGGGCGGCCAACGTTGCCCGCAATGCCGCTTCGCTCGGGGCCGTATCAGCCCTGCTGTCGGTGGTTGGTGACGACGAGGCGGGGCGCACCCTCGGGCGCCTGCTCGAAGAAGGTCAAATTGATGCGAATTTGCACGTTGACCGTGAAATCGACACCACTGTGAAGTTGCGCGTCATTGGTCGTCAGCAGCAACTGCTGCGCATCGATTTCGAGACGACACCTTCGCACGAAGTGCTGCAGGCCAAGCTGGCCGATTTTGAAACCCGGGTCGTCCAGTCCGATGTGGTTGTCCTTTCCGACTACGGCAAGGGTGGACTGACGCATATCGCTGAGATGATCCGCATCGCGCGCGCCCACGACAAACCTGTTCTCGTCGATCCCAAGGGTGATGAGTGGGGCAAGTATGCTGGTGCTACCGTGATTACGCCGAATCGCTCCGAGCTGAAAGAAGTCGTCGGGCGCTGGTCGTCGGATGAGGAACTGGCTACCAAGGCGCGCAAGTTGCGTGGCGAGCTCGGCCTCGAAGCCTTGCTGGTCACCCGCAGCGAAGAGGGGATGACCCTGTTCGCCGATGATACTCACCATCAGCCAGCCCTGGCGCGCGAAGTATTCGATGTTTCCGGAGCCGGGGATACCGTGATTGCCACGCTGGCCGTCATGATCGCCGCCGGAGCTGATTGGGCCGAAGCCATTCGTGTGGCCAATATCGCCGCCGGCATCGTTGTCGGCAAGCTTGGTACTGCCGTTGTCAGCCGTGAAGAACTTGCCGCAGCCCTGTAAGGAATAATCATGTACATAGTCGTTACCGGCGCTGCCGGCTTCATTGGTTCCAATATCGTCAAGGCGCTCAACGAGCGCGGTGTGACGAAGATCATCGCAGTCGACAACCTGACCAAGGCCGACAAGTTCAAGAACCTGATCGATTGCGAAATTGCCGATTACATCGACAAGAATGATTTCATCGCACGTATTCAGGCTGGGCATTTCGATGGCGAGATTGATGCCATTTTCCATGAGGGCGCCTGTTCGGACACCATGGAAACCGACGGTCGCTACATGATGGAGAACAACTTCCGTTACTCCTCCATTCTACTCGACTGGTGTCTCGATCAGGACGTCCAGTTCCTCTACGCCTCGAGCGCGGCGACCTATGGCGCCAGTAATGTCTTCAAGGAAGAGCGCCAGTACGAGGGGCCGCTCAACGTTTACGGCTACTCAAAGTTCCTGTTCGACCAGATTGTTCGCCAGAAACTGGCGCAGAATCCGTCGTCACAGATCGTCGGCTTCCGTTATTTCAACGTCTACGGCCCGCGTGAGACGCATAAGGGGCGCATGGCTTCGGTCGCCTTCCACAACTACAACCAGTTCAAGGCCGATGGCAAGGTCAAGCTGTTCGAGGGTTCGCACGGCTACCCGGACGGCGGTCAGCAGCGCGATTTCGTTTTCGTCGGCGATGTCGCCAAGGTCAATCTGTACTTCCTGGATCACCCGGAAAAGTCCGGTATCTTCAACCTCGGTTCCGGCCGGGCGCAGAGTTTCAACGACGTCGCGGTTGCTGCGGTCAACGGCTGCCGGAAGGCAAAAAGCGAAGCGCCGCTATCGCTTGACGAATTGCGGGCACAGGGTTTGCTCGAATACGTCGCCTTCCCCGAGGCACTGAAGGGCAAGTATCAGGCATTCACCCAGGCCGACCTGACGCGCCTGCGCGACGCCGGTTACGCTGCACCGATGGCCACGGTTGAGGAGGGCGTCTCCCAATACATCGAGTGGCTCCATAAAAATGTATAAAACCCTGCAGGATTTTGTTGGAAACACGCCGCTGGTGCGCCTAGTGCGCATCCCGGGTGCCGATAACGACAAACGCAACAACGTCATTCTCGCCAAGCTTGAAGGCAACAACCCGGCTGGCTCAGTCAAGGACCGCCCGGCCCTGTCGATGATTGTCCACGCCGAAGCGCGCGGCGACATCAAGCCGGGCGACACGCTGATCGAGGCGACTTCCGGCAACACCGGCATTGCGCTGGCCATGGCGGCGGCGATCAAGGGCTACAAGATGATTCTGGTCATGCCCGAAAACCAGAGCATCGAACGCCGCCAGAGCATGCGCGCCTATGGCGCCGAGCTCGTGCTGACGCCCAAGGATGGTGGCATGGAGCTGTGCCGCGACGTCGCCGAAAAAATGCGCGACGAAGGCAAGGGGATCATCCTCGACCAGTTTGGCAACCCGGATAATCCGCTGGCGCATATCGAAGGCACCGGCCCCGAAATCTGGCGCGATACGGAAGGCAAGATCACGCACTTCGTTTCCAGCATGGGGACGACGGGCACGATTATGGGCACGTCAGCTTTCCTCAAGACGCAGAATCCAGCCATCCAGATCGTCGGTTGCCAGCCGGAAGACGGCAGTCAGATACCCGGCATCCGTAAATGGCCGGAAGCTTATCTACCTAAAATTTTCGATAAAAATCGGGTTGACCGTGTGGAAAGCGTCAGTCAAGCCGATGCCGAGGTCATGACGCGCCGATTGGCGATGGAAGAGGGTATCTTCGCCGGTATTTCCTCCGGTGGCGCCTTGGCGGTGGCCTTGCGCCTGTCGCAGGAACTGGAAAATGCCGTGATCGTCACCATCGTCTGCGACCGTGGCGATCGCTACCTGTCGACGGGTGTTTTCCCGGCATGAAGCCTGTTCTCGTCTTTGACATCGAGACCATCCCCGACGTCGCCGGCCTGCGCCGCCTGAACGATCTGCCGGCCGGGCTTTCCGACGATGAAGTCGCCGAGCTCGCCTTTCAGCAGCGGCGCGCCAAGACGGGCAATGACTTCCTGCAATTGCATCTGCAGCGCATCGTCACCATTTCCTGTGTCCTTCGTACCAGCGAGGGCCTGAAAGTCTGGTCCTTGTCCGAGCCTGACCTCAACGAAGGCGCCATCATCCAGCGTTTCTTTGACGGCATCGAGAAATTCACGCCGCAGATTGTTTCATGGAATGGCAGCGGCTTCGACCTGCCGGTCCTGCACTACCGTGGCATGCTGCACGGTGTCGCGGCGCCGCGCTACTGGGATCTCGGCGATGGCGACTACGCCGATTCGCGCGATTTCAAGTGGAACAACTACATCAGTCGCTACCACATGCGCCATCTCGACCTGATGGATCTGCTGGCGCTCTACAACGCTCGTGCCAACGCGCCGCTCGACGATTTGGCCAAGCTTTACGGTTTTCCCGGCAAGCTCGGCATGGATGGCGGCAAGGTCTGGGAAGCCTGGCAGGCTGGCAAGAGCGCCGAGATTCGCGATTACTGCGAGACTGATGTGATCAATACCTACCTGGTCTATAACCGCTTCAGGCGCATGCGCGGCGAGCTCACTGCCACCGAAGAGCTGGCCGAATGCGATTTCGTCAAAGCCCAGCTCGCCCGGATAGGCGCCCCGCACTGGCAAGAGTTTCTCGCCGCCTGGCAGTAAATAAGCGCTGCCTCAACGGTATAATTACAAGTTCTCAAACCCAACCGCAGAGAGATAACGATGGCTCTAAACAACGTTCCTTCCGGCAAGTCCCTGCCCGACGATTTCAACGTCATCATCGAAATCACGGCCCATTCCGAACCCGTCAAATATGAAGTCGACAAGGAAAGCGGCGCGATCTTCGTCGATCGTTTCATGTCCACCTCGATGCACTATCCCTGCAACTACGGCTATATCCCGCACACCATCGCCGGTGATGGTGATCCGGTCGACGTGCTGGTGGTCAGCCCGTTCTCCCTGCCGCCGGGTGTTGTTGTCCGTTGCCGTCCGCTCGGTCAGCTGTCGATGACCGACGAAGGTGGTGAAGATGCCAAGCTGCTGGCCGTGCCGGTCGACAAGCTGACCCCGCTCTACAAGGACGTCAAGACCTACGAAGACATGCCGGAACTGCTGCGCAAGCAGATCGCCCACTTCTTCGAGCACTACAAGGATCTCGAGCCGGGCAAGTGGGTCAAGGTCAATGGCTGGGAAGGCATTGAAGCTGCCCGCAACGAAATTCTGACCGGCATCCAGCGTTACAACGACGCGAAAGACAAGCCGGCTTACTAAGCGTCATGTTGCGTGTCGCCGTTGCCCAGTTCAATGCCACTGTCGGTGACCTGACGGGCAACGTCGAACGCATCATCCAGTGCGCCGTCGAGGCGAAAGCCCGCGGCGCCCAGGTGCTCCTGACGCCTGAACTGGCGCTATGCGGCTACCCGCCGGAAGACCTGTTGCTGCGCCCGGATTTCTACCGGGCCTGCATTCGGGCGCTTGATGATCTGGCCAGGCGAATCGATGGCATTGCCATCATTGTCGGCCATCCGGAAGAAGACGAAGGACGCTGTTACAACGCGGCAACGGTCATCGAAAATGGCCGGAAAATCGCGGGTTACCGCAAGATTCGTCTCCCGAATTACGAAGTTTTCGACGAAAAACGCTATTTTGAGGCGGGCAGCGAAGCCTGCGTCGTGACGCTGGGCGGTGTCCGTTGCGGCATCAACATCTGCGCCGACATCTGGGAAGAGGGCGCCGCCGAGGCGGCCTACCGGGCGGGGGCCGAACTGCTGCTCGTTCTCAATGCCTCGCCCTGCCATCTCGAAAAACACCAGCAACGCGCCCAGGTGCTCGGTGAGCGCATCGACGCCACGGGCATTCCGGCCATTTACTGCAATCTGGTCGGTGGTCAGGACGAACTGGTTTTCGATGGTGCCTCGTTTGCGCTCGATGCCTGGAAAAATTGTTGCATGCGCCTGCCTTCGTTCGAGGAGGCGCTGGGCATCGTCGATTTCGATGCCGGATGCCTGCATTCCGAGCAGCTGGCCGAGGAACTGTCGGTCGAGGCCGAGGCCTACCAGGCACTCGTGCTCGGGGTCCGTGACTATATCGGCAAGACCGGGTTCAAGGGCGCCATCATCGGCCTGTCCGGCGGCATCGACTCGGCGCTGACGCTCTGTGTCGCGGTCGATGCGCTGGGTGCCGACAAGGTGCGGGCGGTCATGATGCCGTCGCCCTACACGGCGCAGATGAGCCTCGATGATTCGCGCGAGATGATCCGTGTTCTTGGCGTGCGCTACGACGAGATAGCCATCGCGCCAGCGATGGACGTGTACGGCAGAATGCTCGATCCGTTGTTCGTTGGCCTGCCGGCCGATACGACTGAAGAAAACATCCAGGCGCGCATCCGCGGCAATATCCTGATGGCCCTCTCCAACAAGACCGGCTCGCTGGTGCTGACCACCGGTAACAAGTCGGAAATGGCGGTTGGCTACTGCACGCTCTACGGCGACATGGCCGGCGGTTTTGCGGTGATCAAGGACGTCTACAAAACGCTGGTCTATCGCCTGTCGCGCTACCGCAATACGCTATGCCAGGGCGACCCGGTGATTCCGGAAAACATCATTGTCCGGCCCCCTTCGGCGGAACTGAAACCCGATCAAACTGACCAAGATTCATTGCCACCGTACGAGGTGCTCGATGCCATCGTCCGCGCCTACATGGAAGAGGACCGCAGCCCGCGCGAAATCATCGCGGCCGGTTTGCCCGAGGATGCCGTGCGCCGGGTCGTTCGCCTGCTGCATATCGCCGAATACAAGCGCCGCCAGGCGCCGATCGGCATCCGCATCACGCCGCGTGGTTTTGGCAAGGATTGGCGGTATCCTATTACCAATCGATATTCCGACGAATTTTAAGAACCTGCATAGAGGAATCAGCCCATGAAAAAAATCGAAGCTGTCATCAAACCGTTCAAGCTCGACGAAGTGCGCGAGGCGCTGTCCGAAATCGGCATCGCCGGCCTGACCGTCACCGAGGTCAAGGGCTTCGGTCGCCAGAAGGGGCACACCGAGCTGTATCGTGGCGCCGAATACGTGGTCGATTTCTTGCCCAAGATCAAGATCGAGATTGTCGTCAATTCCGATCACGTTGACGCCGCCATCGAGGCCATCATCAAGGCAGCGCGTACCGGCAAGATCGGCGACGGCAAGATTTTCGTCACGACGGTCGAGCAAGTGGTGCGCATTCGTACCGGCGAAACCAACGAAGCAGCGATCTGATCGTTTCGTTTTGGCCGGGAACCGGACTTCCACGGTCAACCGGAAAAATCGGCCAAAAATGAAAAGGGCAGCTACGGCTGCCCTTGGTCATTTCTGGTTGCGCAGTAGCACGATCAGCGCACCTTCGCCACCATCGGGCGGCTTGGCCTGGCAATAGGCCAGCACTTCCTGCCGTTGGGCCAGCCAGCCGCGCACGAGTTGGCGCAGGATTGAGGTTTTCTGCGGCGAACCCAGACCCTTGCCATGCACGACCCGGACGCAACGCTTGCCGTGATGCAGGCACTCGGCCAGAAAGCCGGCGAGCAGATGCCGGGCTTCGTCGCGATTCAGACCGTGCAGGTCGATTTCGTCCTGGATTACCCAGCGTCCGCGCCGCAAATCGCGCAGGACATTCTGGGCCAGTCCGGTGCGCAAATAATGCGGCTCGTCACCGCCCTCGAGGCGATCCTGCAGGCTGATGAAGCCGTGCAGGCTTTCATGCAGGGCAGCCTGTTCATCGGCAAGATGCTGGAGCGGGCGGGGCGGCGGTGGCCGTTTGCCGTGCTCGACGAGATTGGGCGGGGGGAGCGGCTGGACACCGCTCATCGCGGCCCGGAATTCGGCCTGGACCGGATCGAGCGTGGCTGGCGGCTTCGCTTCGGCGGGAGTATTCCAGTGCGCCGGCAAAGCTTCCTGGCGCGGCTTTTTGCGCTCAACCGGCTTTTTTTCGCTGACAGATGGCCGGGATGGAGCTGCCGGCTTCGGCTTGTTCAACTGAACGCGATTGACCGGCGGCAGTGGCTTGATATCTGCCACTTCCGCCTGGAAGGCAGCAATGTCTTCCGGATCGATCAAATTCAGGCGAGCGCGTCGAGGTAACGCTCGGCGTCGAGCGCCGCCATGCAGCCGGTGCCGGCCGAGGTGCAGGCCTGCTTGTAGATCTGGTCCTGCACGTCGCCGGCCGCGAAGACACCGGTGATGCTGGTCTGCGTCGCGTTGCCGTTGCGGCCGGCTTCGGTGACCAGATAGCCGTTGTCCATGTCGAGTTGGCCGGCAAAGATGTCGGTGTTCGGCTTGTGACCGATGGCGATGAAGACGCCGTGCACCGCTACATCCTGAGTCGCGTCGGTGATCTTGTTCTTGACGCGCAGGCCGGTGACACCGGAGTCGTCGCCAAGTATTTCATCGAGCGTCGAGTTGTAGAGGATGGTGATCTTGCCTTCGGCTTCCTTCTTGAACAACTTGTCCTGCATGATCTTTTCAGCCTTGAATTTTTCGCGGCGATGGATCAGTGTCACATGGCTGGCAATATTGGCGAGGTAAAGTGCTTCCTCGACGGCCGTGTTGCCGCCGCCGACAACGGCGACCGGCTTGTTGCGGTAAAAGAAACCGTCGCAGGTAGCGCAGGCAGAAACACCCTTGCCCATGAACTTTTCTTCAGAAGGCAGACCCAAGTATTGGGCCGAGGCGCCAGTCGAGATGATCAGGGCATCGCAGGTGTAGGTGCCGGAGTCGCCGATCAGCGTGAAGGGCTTTTCGGTCAGTTTGGCGGTATGGATGTGGTCGAAGACGATATCGGTTTCGAAGCGGCGGGCGTGGGCTTCGAAACGGGCCATCAGGTCGGGTCCCTGGACGCCGTCGGCATCGGCCGGCCAGTTATCGACTTCGGTCGTCGTCATGAGCTGGCCACCCTGGGCCATGCCGGTGATCAGCACTGGCTTGAGGTTGGCGCGGGCGGCATAGACGGCGGCGGTGTAGCCGGCGGGTCCGGAGCCGAGAATGATGAGGGGATTGTGGCGGGCGTTCTGGGACATGGTCATCCTCTTGGGTGATTAATGGGAAAATTATAGCGTTCTCTGAGCCTGCAAATTTTTCGAAGTTCCTATGTAATTTGGGAAAGCGGTTTATAATCATTTCGTAACTCTATGAACGGAAACTGATTTATGTCAGCAACTCCATGTGGTTTGAGCTTGGTGGTCTTGCGCAATGTCCCCCTGTTTTCCGGGCTGGAAGAGCATGAACTGGAAAAACTCTCCAGGGTTGCCGGGCGCAAGCGGGCTGAACGTGGCGCTTCGGTCGTGCGGGCCGGCGACAGTACGGATTCCCTGTATGTCCTGATCAGCGGGCGGGCGAAAGTCACCAATACCGACGAAGAAGGTCGCGAGATCATTCTCGCCTGGCTTGGCCCCGGCGAGTTTTTCGGCGAAATGGGTCTGATCGACGGCAGTCCGCGTTCGGCCAATGTGGTCGCGGCCGAAGCCTGCGAACTGCTGTTCCTCGACAAGGATTCGCTGCAGCGCTGCATGCAGGACAATTTCCAGGTCGCGCAGAAGCTCATGAAGATTCTTGTCCTGCGTTTGCGCGAGGCTGATCGCAAGATCGAAAGCCTGGCCCTGCTCGACGTTTATGGCCGTGTAGCCCGTCTCCTGCTCGATATGTCGGAGATCGTGGACGGCAATCGTATTGTGAAGAAAAAGATGTCGAAGCAGGATATGGCGAAAATGATTGGTGCCTCGCGCGAGATGGTCAGCAAGGTCATGCGCGATCTGGAATTGAGCGGTTACATCCGTTACGAGAATGACATTCTGGTCATTCCCGGAGTCGCCTGACGGTGGGTGCTCGGATGGTGAATCGGGCAGCGGCACCTAGCCCGCTGCCGGAAAAAATCGGCTCGTTGCTGCAGGAGTCGCGCTGGTTGGGCGTTGGCGCGGTTGCGTTGTTTCTGACCATGGCGCTGTGGGGATTCAGCAAGGAAGACCCGGGCTGGTCGCATGCCGTCGGCTCGGCCACCCTGCACAATCCGGCCGGTCGGGCCGGTGCCTGGATCGCCGACCTCATGCTCTATATTTTCGGGCTGTCCGCCTGGTGGTGGATCGTGCTGCTCGGCATGTTCGTGTGGTGGGGCTTCCGCAAATACCATTCGCCTGAAGACCACAAGCAGCACCCGCTGTTCATTGCGCTGGGGGGGTTTTCGTTTCTGCTGGTGGCCAGTTCATCGCTTGAAGCCCTGCGTTTTTATTCGCTGAAGGCGGCGTTGCCGCTGGCGCCGGGCGGCATGCTCGGCATCGAGCTTGGCCGCCTGCTATCCACCCAGTTGGGTTACACCGGCTCGACGCTGTTCCTGCTCGCCGCGATGGCCGCTGGCTGGAGCATCTTCTCGGGCATGTCCTGGGTCTGGGCTTTCGAGCAACTTGGCGTCTTTCTCGAAACTTTCCTCGGCTTTTTTTACGGCCGCGTCGATGCCTGGCGTGACCGGCAGATTGGCAAGGAAGTCGCGCAGAAGCGCGAAGTCGTCGTCAAGGAAGAAAAACAGCGCGTCGAACTGCACGATCCGATCATTATCGAAACACCGCCGCCAGATGTGCCGGTGTCGAAAAAGGCTGAAGCGCGCGTTGAGCGTGAGAAGCAGGCGGCGCTCTTTCCCGAGGCGATCTTTGGCGGGCAACTGCCGCCGCTGCATCTGCTCGACCCGGCGCCGCCGGCGACCGAAACGGTCAGCGCCGAAACGCTGGAATACACCTCGCGCCTGATTGAGCGCAAGCTGGCCGACTTCGGCGTTCAGGTCAAAGTGCTGGCCGCCATGCCCGGTCCGGTGATTACCCGTTACGAAATCGAGCCGGCGGTCGGCGTCAAGGGCGCCCAGATCGTCAACCTGGCCCGCGATCTGGCCCGTGCCCTGGCCATGGTGTCGATCCGCGTCGTCGAGACGGTGCCCGGCAAGTCGTGCATGGCCCTCGAACTGCCCAATCCGAAGCGGCAGATGGTCAAGCTGTCCGAGATCATCTCGAGCAAGCCGTACAACGACATGAGCAGCCCGCTGACCGTCTGCCTCGGCAAGGACATCGGCGGCCTGCCAGTGGTTGCCGACCTGGCCAAGACGCCACACTTGCTGGTTGCCGGGACGACCGGTTCCGGCAAATCGGTGGGCGTCAATGGGATGATTCTGTCGATGCTCTACAAGGCCGAGCCGGACCAGGTCCGCCTCATCATGGTCGACCCCAAGATGCTCGAATTGTCCATCTACGAAGGCATTCCGCATCTGCTGGCGCCCGTCGTCACCGACATGAAGCAGGCGGCCAACGCGCTGCACTGGTGCGTGACCGAGATGGAAAAGCGCTACAAACTCATGTCGGCGATGGGCGTGCGCAACATTGCCGGCCTCAACACCAAGATCCGCGACGCCGAGAAGCGCGGCGAGCACATCCCGAATCCGCTGACCCTGACGCCGGAAACGCCGGAGCCTCTGAAGACCATGCCCTTCATCGTTGTCATCATCGACGAACTGGCCGACCTCATGATGGTCGTCGGCAAGAAGGTCGAGGAGCAGATCGCCCGCTTGGCCCAGAAGGCGCGGGCTTCCGGCATCCACCTCGTGCTGGCGACGCAGCGCCCGAGCGTGGACGTGATCACCGGCCTGATCAAGGCCAACATCCCGACCCGCTTGTCCTTCCAGGTGTCGAGCAAGATCGATTCGCGGACCATCCTCGACCAGATGGGCGCCGAAGCACTGCTCGGCCAGGGCGACATGCTTTATCTGGCACCGGGTACCGGTTATCCGACCCGCGTTCATGGCGCTTTCGTCTCCGATGACGAAGTGCATCGCGTCGTCGAACATTTGAAGGCGACCGGGGCGCCGGAGTACATCGAAGACATCCTGACCGGTTCCGGCGGTGATGACGAAGAGGGCGGTGGCGAAGGTGGCGAGAGCGGCGATGCCGAGAGCGATCCACTCTACGATCAGGCTGTCGATATCGTGCTCAAGAACCAGCGGGCCTCGATTTCGCTGGTCCAGCGCCATTTGCGCATCGGCTACAACCGCTCGGCGCGGCTCATTGAAGCGATGGAAAAGGCCGGGCTGGTATCGACCATGGATGGCCGTGGCGGGCGCGAAGTGCTTATGAAAAAGCCGGCGGAGTAATTTTCCCGAGCAATTTGTTACACCCTGAAACAGCGCGCCACGCGCCAAACCGCTAAGCTTCAAATATGAAACTTGCCCAAAAATTCCGGTTGACCGTAGCGTTGGCCCTGTTCCCGCTGCTGGCCCACGCTGGCGCCATCGATCAGTTGCATGATTTCCTGAAAAGCACGCGCACGCTGAAAGCCGACTTTTCGCAGATGGTCATCGGCAAGAATGGCCGCAAGCCGCAGCAGTCGTCGGGGACCGTCGCCATCTCGCGGCCCGGCAAGCTGCGCTGGGAAATCCTCAAACCGTACCCGCAACTGGTCGTCGGTGATGGCGAAAAAGTCTGGATTCACGATCCCGATCTGCAGCAGGTCACCGTCCGCAAGGCCGGCCAGGCCATCGGCGGCTCGCCGGCGGCGTTGCTCTCCGGCAGCAACGAACTGGAAAAGAATTTCACGCTCAAGGAAGCCGGCGAGGCCGAAGGCCTGGCCTGGGTCGAAGCCATCCCGAAGGCGGGCGACAGCGGCTTCGAGGCGGTTCGTCTCGGTTTTGCCGGCAACGACCTGAAAGCCATGGAGTTGCAGGACAGCTTCGGCCAGACGACGCACATTCGCTTCAACAAGATCGAACGCAACCCCGCTTTGCCGGCCAGCACCTTCAAGTTCACCCCGCCGGCAGGTGCTGATGTGGTCGGTGAGTAAGCCAGCCGAAAAATACGGTTCCCACGGTCAACCGTAAAAAACCGCCAAAATTGAAAGCCTGCTGATCGCTTACTGCATTGAATGCAGGCCGATCATCGTCCCTTCCGTGTCGACGACCAGCGCGATAAAGCCGTATTGCCCGATGGCCATTTTTTCCTTGTGGATCTTGCCACCAGCCTTGACGGCTTTTGCCGCCTGCACGGCACAATCGGCACAACTGAAATAAACCAGGACGCTGTTGTCGCCTGAGCCGCAGCCCTCCATTTTGACCAGTGCGCCGGGCGCGCCGTAGCTGTCCGGTTGCATGGGAAACGCCCACATCTCCAAGCCAGGCGGGCTTTCCAGCCGGGTTAGCTGAACGTCGAAAACTGCTTGATAGAACGCCTTCGCGCGTTCCATATCCTGTATGTAGATTTCAAACCAGCCGACGGGATTGTTCATGATCGTCCTTTCACGCAAGTGATGAGAGCGACGCCTGATTACTGCCAGAAAGCGCCGTAAATCCTATTTGGATTGCATAACGCGCTGCGGGTTCTGTATCGGACGATTCTTTATCGGATCGAGCTTCCAATCGTTGATCAGGCGAAACGAAAAACGTGGCTTTCCGGCGTCAGCTCGCGTTGCCAGACGGTCAGGCCCGGCGGCTTGAGCCATAGCGTCCAGCCGTGCTGGACATTGCGGAAGGCCTCGTCGACGCCCTTGAATACCTGCGGCGTCAGGATGGCCAGGCAGTTGCCTTCAGGATGGCGCACCGACTGGTAGCGGATTAACTGGATGCCGGCTTGCCGTGCTGTACCGGCGATCTTCTGGGTGGCGCTGTAATCGGCCGGGTCGGTCCAGATGGCATGGTCGGCGACCAGTGGCGGCCGGGTCAGGTCGAGCATGTGCGGCGTGGCGCCGTGGAATTCGAAGAGGGTGATCGGGATCGACGCTTCGCGCCCGGCCAGGCCTTCGCTGTCGAGCCAGAAACGCAGGCGCCAGTAGCCGCATTCGGCGCAGGCGGTTTTTTCCTCATCGGCGCCGTAGAAAACGCCGGCATCGGTACGTGCCCGGAAACGCGAGCCGGATGGCGGTTTCGGCCAGTAGCGGAAGGGTGTGGCGAGCAGCCAGTGCAGGCCGTTGGCTTCACGCGGCAGGACGGGCTTGGCTTCTTCCAGAATGTCTTCGAGCAGCGACTGGTCGCCGAGGTCGCCGTGCACCAGCGTCATCGTCGCCACCCGGTGCAGCGCCTCGACGGCGCGCCAGCCCTTGCCCGACCAGGGCCGGGCTTCAGACGCGAGCGCGGTGGGCGTCCAGGTATTCGCAGACATGGAGCAGGCCTTCGACGCGTTTCACGACGTCCAGCGGATGGCGGTTGTCGAAAGCCTGATTGCCGGATTTGAGCCAGCTCCGGGCCAGATCGTCGTTGCCGCCGACCAGCGAGGAAATCGAGCGGTAGAGACGGACAAAATGGGCCGACAGCTCCCAGGTCTTGCTGCCTTCCGGGATGAAATATTTGCCGTTGAGCAGGCGCGAGGCCGAAGGCTGGCTGGTGCCGATGATGGCGTTGAGGTCGGTGGAACCCAGCCCGAGGCGTCTGGCGGCTTCAACCACGGCCGTCGACAACACGCGGGAGCGTTCGGAGAGCGGATTGGCTTGCAGGGCAGTCGGCATGATGGCGTTTCCTGATGGACTTGTATTTATTCTATAGAATAAATCACAAATTAAAAGTTGTTTTTGAATAAAAAACTGCCGGCGGTAGCGAGGCTGGCATTGCGATGATCGGCGTAGAATTTGCGCCATGAAATTACTGATGATTGCCTTCATTGGCCTGGCGGGCTGTTCGTCGTGGCACTGGGAAAAGCGCGGGGCGCTCGACGGTGAGTACTCACGCGACGAAATCTTCTGCAAGCAGCAGGTCTACACCACCGCCGACGGCGTGGTCACCAACGCCAGCGTGCGCCGGATGCACGCCTGCATGCAGGCGAAGGGCTGGCAGAAAGTCGATAACTGAGCGTTTCCGCTCAGGGTTGAGGTGGCCCTACTCGATGCTCAGACTACGAATCCAGCGCGAGTCACGCGGAATTTCGCTGCGATCGCCCGGACCGTAAGGCGGAATCGACGTGTCGGCCGGCGGGGCGCCGATCTGGACGAGATCGACGGCTTGCGGCGTGCCGACGATGCCTTTTTCCGTCAGGACCATCTCGTAGTAAAGGCCGTTCCACAGGCGGGCGCCGAAATCCTTGGGCTGCTTGTAGAGAAAGAGCAGTGAATGCTCCAGCCAGCGCAGGTCATTGCGGCTCACCGTGCCCGGATTGGGGTATGGGTAGGGCACGTGGCAATGAATTTCCTCGCCTTCCAGGCATTTGAATTCCTTCATGGAGAGGAAGAAATCCTTCAGTTTGGCGTGGTCGAGATGCAGTGCGAAGGTGGTGGATTCGCCTTTCGGCGTGAATTCGACAGACCCCAGCACGATGCTTTGTCCATCCCGTGTTTGCAGCCGGATTGTCTTGTTGCCGGACAGTTCCCAAGCTGCTGCCGGCAGCGACAGGACGACAGCGGAAATTCCCAAGAACAGACTGGCGAGTTGGCGCAGATTCAAGGGCATCGTATTGCCTCATGGGTAGGAATCATTTGCTCATGATACGTCCGGTACTGCACGTTGTTCACCGTAAATCGGAAAGGGTGCGCAAGGTCTCAAGGCGCAATGATTCGACCGAACGGCTTATTGCTGCGTTAGCCGCTTCGCTCGATTCCAGTCGGCCGACCTCGCTTTCCCATTGCTGACGCAAGCTCTTTGCCCCGGCATCCACCTTGGGCGAGGTCAGGCTGGCGAGGTCGCCGATGAATACGATGCGGGTCCACCCTTCTATGGTGTCGCCGCGCTGTCGTTTATCGTCGTAGGTCAGGTGGTCCACCAGCAGTTGCAGCTTGGCGAGTTCCTGCAGCACGGCAAAACCCGCTGCCCGCTGATTCCGGTTCAGTTCCGATACATCGTTGCGCCAGGTGTTGTACGACAGGCTGGCGACGGCAATCAGCACGCTGATGATAGCCAGCAGGTTGGCCTGCAGCAGTTGTCGAAAGGACGCGGTGGTCATGACCGGGAAGCCTGCTTCAATGAAACTTGCGGCGGATCAGATGATCGATCGACAGCTTGCCCGGGCCCATCAGCATCAAGGGAAGCAGCATGCCGATGAACAGCACCGGCAGCTTGAAATTGCCAAAGCCGTTGTCGGTAAAGCCATAGCCTTGCAGCAATTCGCTGTAGCTCGACCACGCTTCCGGCCAATGCACGCTGGCGATGGCAACGATGGTCAGGATGAGCAGCGAAACCGAAAAGAAGCGGGTGCCGAGCCCGATGACCAGCGCAATGCCACCGAGCAGTTCAAACCAGGTCGCCATCTGCCAGCTGATTTCCGGCGGGACGAGATTGAAGGGGAAAGGGAAACGGTCCTGGATATCAGTGAACCAGTTGGTGCCATGGAATTTTTCCAGGCCCGACTCGTAGAAGTCCCAGCCCAGCAGCAGGCGCAGACTGAGCAAGCCGAGCCACAGTCCCAGCAGGTCAAGATGGGAGAAGGTAAAACCAAGATAGCGAGTGAGCGTGTTTTTCATTTTTTATGCCGTCTGGTGCGCAACCCGGGCCGGGCGCGATGTTGGGGGGGGGCTGGGGTTCTTGTTGTCGCATTCCGGAAGTCTGGCAGCCGGAATGCGTTCAGATGGGCCGGTTATTTCTTTTTGTCGGCGCCGCACTTGGCTTCGCCGCACTTGCCGTCCTTCTTTTTGTCAGCGCCCTTCTTGTCGGCACCGCACTTGGCTTCGCCACATTTTCCGTCCTTCATTTTTTCGCCTGCCTTCTTGTCGGCGCCACACTTGGCCTCACCGCACTTGCCATCCTTCATCT
The DNA here is from genome assembly GCF_020510565.1 of Ferribacterium limneticum. Classification (NCBI taxonomy): domain Bacteria; kingdom Pseudomonadati; phylum Pseudomonadota; class Betaproteobacteria; order Rhodocyclales; family Azonexaceae; genus Ferribacterium; species Ferribacterium limneticum. Next base: position 3,317,162 of record NZ_CP075189.1, on the reverse strand, counting down.
TGGTGTCGGCCTGTGCCAACTGATAGCCGGCTTCCAGCTTGCTGGCGCTGAACGGGTTGTCACCGGCTGCGTGGGCCAGCGGGGAGAGGGTGGCGGCAGCGAAAGCGGAACCGATGGCGAGGGAAAGGATTTTGGTCGTTTTCATTTTGAATCTCCGTTGAAGTTGAATTTGTCATCAAGCAGCGCCAATGAGCTACTTGAACAATTAGTCGGAGACTTCTGAAAACCCTTACAAAATGTTTCGACGCATGCGGTCAGCCCGCGGCAGTTGGCTGGCGCGGGCTATCCGGGAGCTGATCAATCGGGGATGCGCGGCTAATCCATGTCCCAAAGCCGGTGGGCATCGAGCAGAAGGCGGTAGCGCAGCTCAAGTGCGTCGAGCTGGACCAGGCGGGCCGCTAGCTGGGCTTCGTTGGCCAGGCGGCGGGCGGCAAGCAGGTCGTTGAGGCTGCCTTCGCCGAGCTGGTAGGCGCGGGCTGTCATGTCGGCCGCCTGGACCTGGCGTTCGGCGGCGCTGCGGCTGGCCTGCCAGGTCGAGAAGGCGGCAGTGGCCGACTGGTAGAGCATGGCCGATTCGGCGGTGATCTTTTGCGTCGTGAATGCTTCGCGCCGACCGGCCACATCGGCCTGGGCCAGCGCCGCATCGGAGCCGGCGCGGCGGGCGCCACCGGGCAGCGGGATGCTGATGTAGGCGCCGAAAATCTGGTCCTCGCCGGCCCGTTCGCGGGAGACATGCAGGCCGATGGTCGGGTCGGGCATCCGGTCGCGGCTGGCGCGGCCGGCGACGATCTGGGCGCGCTGGGTTTCGCCACGGGCGAATTCAAGTTCGTGGCTATGTTCGAGGATGGCGTTGATCCAGTCGGTTTCATTGCCGTCGACGGGCGTCGGCTCGGCAATCGTGTTGTCGGCAACGAGCGGAAGGCCGGGGTAGCGGCGGCGCAGGTCTTCGCCGGCCGTCTGCTGGCGCATCTTGGCCTGGGCCAAGGCGGCTTCGGCCTGGGCCAGCGCGGCTGCGGCCTGGATGGACTCGAGACGGGCGGCGTCGCCGAGTTGCTGGCGGCGTTGGATGCCTTTGGACTGCTTGTCGAGCAGAGCGAATTGTTCGCTCCATTGCGCCGCCGAGGCGCTTTCCTTGAGCCAGACGAACCACGATTTGAGCAGATTGCGGCTGGCTTCGTGCAGGGCGTCGCCGTGAGCGGTTTCGGCCAGCGCCACGCCGGCCGCGCCGAGTTCGCCATCGAGTCGGCCTTTGCCGGGCAGGCGCAGCGGGCGCTCGATGGCGGCGTTCCATTCGTTGAAACGTTCATCGGTGCCGGTGGCCGGCTTGCTCCGCCGTTGCTGGCCGCCGAGGCGGACGTTCCATTCGTACTGGCCGGCTTCGAGACGGCTGCGGTTGGCTTCTTCGACGCGCACCTGGCCGGCGGCGGCCTGCACCGACAGGTTGGTCTGCAGGACGCGCGTGACGATTTCGGCCGGCGGCAGGTTGGGCATGGCTTCGGCGGCGAAACCGGTGCCGCCGATGCCGCCGATGCACAATCCCACGGTCAACCGGAAAAAAAGGCCAATTTTCATAAACGCCCCATCTCGATGATCGGCACCAGCCAGAAGAAAATATTGGCTCTGGGCAGTTCGGCCTTGATCAGAGCCAGAACTGCGCGCATGGCTTCCTCCGTCCCGGCCATACGAATCTGTAGACGCGGCGAGTGGCCGCTGACCAGCTCGGCCGGCTCGACCAGCGGCACGACGGCGCCATGACCTTCGGCCATCGTGGCGGTGAAGCCGCGGACGAGATCGGGCCGTGAGAGCAGCAAGTCCTCGATGTGCTGGGCAACATCGTTGGGCATGGTGAGCGAAAGCAGGACATCAGCCATGGCGGCGGCCCTCGGTAAAGGAGACGGTGGTTTTGACGCCGAAGCGGCGGAACAGGATGGGCAGCAGAACGAGCGTCAGCGCCGTCGAGGTGAGCAGGCCGCCGATGACGACGATGGCCAGCGGGCGCTGCACTTCCGAACCCGGGCCGCTGGCGAAAAGCATGGGGACGAGGCCGAAGGCGGCGATGCTGGCGGTCATCAGCACCGGTCGCAGCCGGCGTTTGGCGCCCTCGACGACGACCTCGCCGACTGCCATGCCGCGAGCCAGCAGCTGGTTGAAGTAGGTGACCATGACGACGCCGTTGAGCACGGCAATGCCGAGCAGGGCGATGAAGCCGACCGAGGCCGGCACCGACAGGTATTCGCCCGAGATGAGCAGGCCGAAAACGCCGCCGATCATGGCAAACGGCACGTTGGAGAGGACGAGCAGGGCCTGGCGCACCGAGCGGAAGGTCGAGAAGAGCAGGAAGAAGATCAGTGCCAGGGCAACCGGCACGACGACCATGAGGCGGGCGGCCGCCCGTTGCTGGTTCTCGAACTGGCCGCCCCAGGCCAGCCGGTAGCCGGCCGGCAGCTTGATGTCGCGGCCGACGGCCGCCTTGGCATCGTCGACGAAGCCGACCAGGTCGCGGCCCCGGACATTGGACTGGACGACGACGTAACGCTGGGCGTTTTCGCGGTCGACCTTGACCGGGCCGTCGATGCGGCCGATTTTGGCGACGCTGGCCAGCGGCACGCTGCCGCCGTTCGGCAGGCTCAGGCGCAATGCTTCGAAATCGGCCGGCGAATTGAGCAGGCTGGCCGGGCCGCGCAGGACGACCGGGACGCGCCGGCCCTGTTCGATGACGACGCCGACATTGCGCCCTTCGAGCAGGGATTTGAGGTCGTTCTGGATGTCATCGACGTTGAGCCCGAAGCGGCCGGCGGCCAGTCGGTCGACGGCAATCTTGAGGTACTGCACGCCGTCGTTCTTGAGCGTGAAGGTGTCTTCGGCGCCGGGGACTTTCTTGATTACCGCGACGATTTGGTTGGACAGATGGTTCAGCGTCGCGAGGTCGGGGCCAAAAATCTTGATGGCCAGATCACCGCGCACGCCGGTCAGCATTTCGGAAACGCGCATGTCGATCGGCTGCGTGAAGGCGTAGCCGACGCCCGGGAATTTTTCCATGACAGCGCGCAACTGGTCGGCCAGCCAGACGGGGTCCGGATTGCGCCAGGTGTCGCGCGGCTGAAGGACCAGGAAGGTATCGGTCTGGTTGAGGCCCATCGGGTCGAGGCCCAGTTCGTCCGAGCCGGCGCGGGCGACGATGTCCCTGATTTCCGGGACTTCGGCCAGGATCGCCCGCTGTACTGCGCTGTCGATGACGATGGTTTGGTCGATACTGATCGACGGCAGCTTTTCGAGCTGCAGGATCATGTCGCCTTCGTCCATGGTCGGCATGAAGCTTTTGCCTAGCAGCAGGAAGGCGCCGGCGGCAGCGGCCAGCGCGATGGTGGCGGCGATCATGAAAGTGCGGCTGTTGTTGAGGGCGGTGCTCAGCGTGCGGTCGTAGAGGGCGGCCAGCTTCTTGACCAGCCACGGCTCGTGATGCACGCCGCGCTTGATCAGGTAGGAGGCGAGCACCGGCACGACGGTCAGCGACAGCAGCAACGACGAGGCCAGGGCGAAGACGATGGTCAGCGCCACCGGCCCGAACATCTTGCCCTCCAGCCCCTGTAGCGTGAGCAGCGGCAGGAAAACGATGATGATGATGACGATGCCCGAGGTCACCGGCGAGGCCACTTCGCGTGCTGCCCGGTAGATCAGGTGCAGCGTCGGCAGGTTTTCCTGCGCCTCGGCGAGCTGGCTTTCGACGTTTTCGACGACGACGACTGCCGCATCAACCAGCATGCCGATGGCGATGGCCAAGCCGCCCAGGCTCATGAGGTTGGCCGACAGACCATACATGCGCATCAAAATGAAGGTGGCGAGCGCCGACAGCGGCAACATGAGCGCAACGACCAGCGCGGCGCGCAGGTTGCCGAGGAAGGCGAGCAGGAGCAGCACGACGAGGACGATGGCTTCGAGCAGTGCCTTGGAGACGGTGCCGACGGCGCGGCCGACCAGATTGCTGCGGTCGTAGAAGGCTTCGACGGTGACGCCGGTGGGCAGCGTCGGCGCGATTTCGGCCAGCCGCGCCTTGACGCCAGCCACGACCTGTTGCGCATTGGCGCCGCGCAGGCCGAGGACCAGGCCCTGCACCGCCTCGCCCTGGCCGCTCTTGGTTACCGCGCCGTAGCGGGTCAGAGCGCCGAGGCGGACTTCGGCGACGTCGGAGATGCGTACCACGGTGCCGTCTTTGGCTTGCAAAACAATCGATTTGACATCGTCGAGCGTGGCAATCGCCCCTTCGGCGCGAACGAGCAGCGATTCCTCGCCGTCGTTGAGACGGCCGGCGCCGTCGTTGCGGTTGTTGGCTTCGAGGACGGCCTGCAGGTCCTTGAGCGCCAGGCCGCGGGCAGCCAGACTTTGCGGATTGGGCACGACTTCGAAGGTCCGCACTTCGCCGCCAAGACTATTGACGTCGGCAACGCCGGGCACCGTGCGCAGCTGCGGGCGGATCACCCAGTCGAGCAGGGCGCGCTTGTCGGCCAGCGAGAGGTCGCCCTCGATGGTGAACATGAACATTTCGCCAAGCGGCGTGGTGATCGGCGCCATGCCTCCGGTTGCGCCCGGAGGAAGGTTGCCCATCGCCGCGGCCAGGCGTTCGCCGACCTGCTGGCGGGCCCAGTAGATGTCGGTGCCGTCCTCGAAATCGAGGGTGATGTCGGTCAGCGCGTACTTGGACACCGAGCGCAGCAGCTTCTGGTGCGGGATGCCAAGCAGTTCCTGCTCGACCGGCACGGCGAGGCGCATTTCAACTTCTTCCGGCGTCATGCCGGGGGCTTTCAGGATGATCTTGACCTGCGTCGTCGACACGTCGGGAAAGGCGTCGATGGGCAGGCCGAGGAAGGCCTGCACGCCAGCCCCGATGAGCATGACGGTAAGGACCAGCACCAGCAGGCGCTGAGTCAGCGAAAAACGGATCAGGGCGTCGAGCATTATTCGGCGCCAACGCCGGTCAGCAGGGCCTTGAGGCCGGAGACGCCCTTGATGGCGACCTTCTCGCCGGCCTTGACGCCGTCGACCGTGACGCTGTCGCCGCCCTGGCTGACAACGCGGACCGGGCGGGCTTCAAAGACGACACCCTTGTCATCGCTGGAAGTCTGGACGAAGGCGAAGGTCTTGCCCACATTGCGGGCCAGCGCTGCGGCGGGTAGTCGCTGCTGCTGGCCGGCCGGGGCGGCGACTTCGACTTCGATGACCTGGCCGGGGCGCAGCGTGTCGGCGCCCTTGCCGACTTCGGCGCGGAGCAGCACGGTCTGGCTGGCCGGATCGACGGCGCGGCCGATGGCGATCAGCTTGCCCGTTACCTCGCTGTTGGCGATCTTCACCGCGCTGCCTTCGCGCAGCCTCGCAGCGATGGCAACCGGGGCCTGGATTTCCAGCCACAGCGGGCTGAGTTTGGCGATGCGGTAGATCAGCGCCGAGGTTTCGACGCGCTGGCCGAGCTGGGCGCCCTGTTCGAGCACGACGCCGTCGATGGGGGCGGTCAGCGCCAGTTTGCCGCCCAGCTTGCCCGGCGCGGCGCCGGCCAGGGCCAGACCCTGACGGCGTTCGCTGGCCTGTGCGCCGGCCTGGACGGCAGCGGCGCGGGTGGCCTGCAACCGGCTTTCGGCGATCAGGCCTTCAGAGAACAGTTGTTCATCGCGCTTGAGATTTTGTTGCATCAGCGAGGACTGGCTGCCGGCCTGCAGCGCATCGCGTTGCAGTTCCAGCGCCTGCTGGCTGCTCAGATGGGCGACGACCTGACCGCGCTTGACGGTGGAACCAGGCGCCACGGCGAGCATTTCGACCATGCCGCCAACCGGCGCGGCGACGACGCGCATCTGTTCATTGGGTACGCGCACCTGGGCCGGGAAACTGCCATTGCGACCGCCCGGCATCTCGCCGGCGACGGCCGTTTCAATGCCCAGCGACTTGAGTTGCGCCGGCTGCAGTGTCAGGCGGTTTTCCTGAGCCTGAAGCTGGCTTGCTACGGTCAACAGGAAAAATAGGCCAAAAATGAAAGGTCGACGCGACATGGAATTTTTCCGTAACAGGTTTCTGGCAGTCTATTCAACGCAGCTTAAGCCATGCTTAAGTCGTGCCCCGGTATGGCACATAAGCACAAGCCGCCGCCCCGGGCCAGAAAATAATGAGCAAAAATCTTCCGGGCTGCTTCGTGGATAGTCCGAAAGTACTAGGTGTCAGGTAGCTTGAGGTGCATCTACCTGTAATAAACGGACGTCATCATGGGCGGGCAGGGGGAAACGATCAGGTCGTCGTGTCGGGCATGCGCGGGGTGTGTATGGCGTTGCCCGCCACAAGCCGGATCGTTACCCCTTGAAACATTGACCCTACCTCGTACTCTCGCCAGCCAGGAGCATCATAAAATGCAAAAGAAGTATCTCAATATTGCCGTAGCCAGCGCCCTTGCCGCCATGTCTGTCGGCGCTCACGCCGCTGATACCTATTTCGACAATATCACCCCGCTGGCCGCCTCGGCCGGTGTGACCGCTACCCCGGCGACGCCGCTGACGCTGTCCAGCCCGAACTTCACCCAGGTCACCATCGCTGACCGCGCTACCCAGAACGCTCTGGTCCCGGGCAGCAACTCCGGTAACTGGGACATGATCACCGCCAACGAAACCGGTCCGAATGCCGGCCGTTACCTGTTCATGCCGTTCGAAACCGGCACCGGTGGTGTCCAGCGCGTCGACCTGCAGGACAGCAACTACAACACCCGTACCGTAACCATCGTCGCACCGGGCACCCAAGGCTTCACCTCGGGCGACGCCTCGCGCTGGACCCCGTGGGGCAGCTACCTGACCGCCGAAGAATCCTGGGGCACGGGCAGCACCAAGGGCCGTCTGTTTGAAGTCACCAACGCCACGACGGCCGCTGCCAATGGCGGCACCTTCGTCCAGCGCAGCGTGATTCCGCGTGTTTCCCACGAAGGTCTGGCTTTCGACCAGCAGAAGTCGATGTACTTCATCGACGAACTGAACGGTGGTTCGATCTACAAGTACGTCTCCGCCAACTCGAACGCCACCACCGGTGACAGCTATTTCGCTGCCGGCCAGACCTTTGCGTTGAAGGTGGGTGCAGGTGGCCAGTTCGAAGGCAACAACGGTCCGGCCATCACCGGTGGCGCCACCTGGGTTGCTATCAGCGACGCCAACGGCGGAGCGCTTGCCGGCGTTTCCGTGATGGCCAGCGATGGCCTAACGATCGACGGTCGTGCCACAGCCGATGTCGCTTCCGTGGCTGCTACCGGCTACAACCGTCCGGAAGACCTGGAAGTGAAGACCCTGGCCAACGGCCATGAGGCAATCTATTTCACCACCACCGACTCCGATACCAACAACAACCAGACCGATGGCCGCAGCCGCGTCTATCTGTTCGACACCGTTTCCAGCGAAGTCAAGCTGTTCGCCGACTCCAGCACGATCGACCTGGCCACCGGCCTGGCCGTCGGCGGTGGTCTGCGCAATGCCGACAACCTGGCCATCGATGCTGCCGGCAACATGTACCTCATCGAAGACCGTGACGGCGCTGTCGATGACGACGTTTGGCTGGCCGTGGACAAGAACCACGACGGTGACCTGCTCGACGCTGGCGAAGGCCTGGCTCGCTGGGTTTCCAACGGTACCCCGGGTTCGGAAATCACCGGCCTGTACTTTGACAAGACCAACCCGAACGTCGCCTTCCTGAACATCCAGCATCCGAGTACCGGTGTCGATCGCCTTATCCAGATCACCGCTGTTCCGGAGCCGGAAACCTACGCCATGTTCCTGGCCGGCCTGGGCCTGATCGGCTTTGCCGCCCGTCGCCGCGCTGCCAAGTAAGCCCTGACCGGGAGGGCGGCGACGCTCTCCCGGAAAGTGCTGCCGCCCTGGTGGCGGTTGTCGTATCAGCGCCGCTCGCACCCCCTGCAACGGGTCAGCGAGCGGCCATTTCACTGTTTATTTGCATGTTCTGACCCAGCCAGCCGAGGTTTGCCAGCCACGTCGTCAAACTGGAGCCTATCGTCATGAACAAGTTCGCTTCCCGCTACTGCACGGTACTCGCGCTGGCCGTCAGCAGCCTGATCGCCCACAGCGCGTACGCGGCAGGCAGCAATGCCTACCAGCAAACCAACCTCGTCGCCAACGACGCCAAATACAGCCCGACCGTCATGGTCGACCCCAATCTGGTCAATCCCTGGGGTATTGCCCTGCGCCCGCCCGGCGCCGGCGGCCATTTCTGGACCAGCAATGCCGGCACCGGCACAACCACCACCTACATCGGTGACGTACCCGGCCTGCCGCTCTATCAGGACGGCCTCAAGGTCGTTTCCATCGCCACCAGCGCCTACGACAAGATACCCTATGAAACAGGCGCCGACGGTATCGCCCAGGTTACTGGCCAAGTTTACAACGCGGCCAGCGATTACGCCGGACAACCCGTCGAATTCTTTGTCAGCGGCCCGGCTATCAACTATTCGAACGGCAGCAACTACGGGACTGATTCCGGTTCGGCCAAATTCATCTTCGTCACCCAGGACGGCACCATCAATGCCTGGCGTACCAAGACCGATCCCGGCATGCTCGAAGCCGTCGTCGTCAAGGACTACTCGATGGCCAGCAGCATTATCCCCGGGACGCAGGCGCCCGGTCAGCGCCGCCCCGGCTTCAACGGCGTGGCGCTGACTACCGACCGCTGGACGCTCGATGCCAACGGCAACAAGGTGGCGGACAACCGGCTTTATGTCGCCGATTTCGCCAATGGAAACATCATGACCTTCGACAACAAGTGGAACGACATCTCGGCGTCGACACCCTTCGCCCGTCCGGCCGATCTCTCCGAGGTCTGGATGCCGTTCAATGTGCAGCAGCTTTCCGATGGCCGGATTTACGTCGCCTGGGCAGAGAATTCGCTGGAAATCGACGAGCCGACCGAAGAAGTTCCCGGCGCCGGCATCGGCCGCATCGTCGCCTATGATCGCGACGGCAACATGTTGCAGGACTACACGGACCACAGCCTGCTCAACGATCCGTGGGGCATGGTCATTGCACCGGAAGGTTTCGGTGCCTTCAGCGGCGCCCTGCTGGTTGCCAACTTCGGCGACGGCACCATCGCCGCCTACGACCGCGTCAGCGGCGCTTCGCTCGGTTATCTCCGTGACGCCAACGGCAACGTCATCAGCATCGATGGCATCTGGGGCCTGACCTTCGGCAACGGTGTGCATCTCGGTGAGGCGACGAGCCTTTACTTCACCGCCGGCCCCGACGAGGAACGTGACGGCATCTTCGGCAAACTGACCGTCGCCGCCGTGCCGGAACCGGAAAGCTACGCCATGTTGCTGGCCGGTCTCGGCCTGATTGGCCTGGTCTCCCGGCGCCAGCGCACTTAACCGCCAGCTACGGCCAGTTCGACACCCGGGCGGTTCTCCGCCCGGGCTTTTCCGTGCACCCGGCTGGCCGTCCCGCATCCCCTCGATTGCCTACCGGATCGGAGCAACGCTCATGCTCGAAGTTCTCAAAACCCTCACCTCGCTGTGGCACGTCGTCGCCTTTTCCTGCGGCTTCCTGTTCGTCTTCCAGAGCTATCTGGCGCTGTTCGGCCGTGTCCAGTACGACCGCAGCCACAATCACACCATTCGTCATGCCGACCGCCATCTCTGGCTATCCGGCTTTGCCATCATCGGGATGGGCCTGTTGATCAACGGCCCGGAAACCTACCTGGCCAACCCCAAGCTGTGGACCAAGGTAACGTTAATCACGATCTGGGCGATCTCGACCGAAACCATGCGGGCCTATGCGCTTCCCCGCTTCCGCGAGGGGCAGCGCACACCCATGATCGTCGCCGGAACAGTCAGCCTGGCCTGCTGGATCTATGGCGCCTTCCTCGGCCTCGCCCATGGTCTGGCCTACGGCAAGGCACCGTTATGGGCCCTGATGTCGGGCTATCTGGTCGTTTTGCTCGGCTTGTCGGTGCTGGTCCTCAAATTGAAGAGCACGCCGCCGATGCGGCTCAACAATTCCTGAGTAAAGCCGTGTCCGGTTCAGCGGTTGCGGTTGCGCAGGTCGCGGTCGATTTCGAGCAGCGCGTCGAGCTTCTTTTGCAGGTCGTCGAGCTTCTTCTGCAATTCTTCGTTCTGCTTCTGCGATTCCTTGAGCGACAGATCCAGCCGGCGTTTTTCGGCGAGGCACTGGCGCTGCTCCTTGATCAACTGGCGCTCGAGATCGGCAATTTTCTGGATATCGCCGGCCGCTCGAGGCGCAGCAGTCGGCTCGGCTTCGACAACCACTTCCGGCTCGGCGGCAGTTTTGTCCTGGCTCGTTGTTGCACAGCCGGCAAGGCCGGCGGTAATGGCCGCAACAATGAGGAGCTTGATAAGGTGTTTCAACATGGTGCGGACTCGGTCATTCGGTTGTTGTCTCAGGTCAGGGACTGGCGACGGCAGGATACGACGAAAGTGCGTGTCGGCCGAAGATGAGCTCATTTTAGTTCGCCGTGCGGGTGCACGAAAAGTTTCGGAGCAACGGGCAGCCCGGGTGGCGATACCGTTTGGTCAAGAAAATTGCTTGGTAAATTCGTCGTTCTGCCCGGGCACCAATCTCAGACGCTGAACTGCAGCGTCGCCCTGCGCAGGCCTTCGGCCGACGAGGCTACTTCCTTTGCAGTGGTGGACGATTTGGCGGCGGCACCGGCGCCTTGTTCGATCATCTGGGCGACACGCTCGGTGTTCCGGGCGATCTGCTCGGCAGCTTGACGCTGCTCGGCGAGGACATCGACGATGTCGTTGGTGGCGTGCATCGTGCGCTCGCAGTTGTCCTTGATGGTCGAGATTGCAGCGCTGGCATTTGACGCGAGCTGGGTTCCATGCTCGGCGAGACGGGCTGTCGTGGCGACCGCTTCGGCGGTTTCCCGGGCCGCGCCGTCGAGCAGTTTGACCAGATTTTCGATCTTGTGCGTGGTGTCGGCAGTGTGGTTGGCGAGCTTGCGGACTTCGTCAGCGACCACGGCAAAGCCGCGCCCGGCTTCCCCGGCGCGCGCTGCCTCGATGGCGGCGTTGAGCGAGAGCAGGTTGGTCTGGTCGGAAATTTCCTTGATTTCCTGGGCAAATCGGGCGATTTCGTGAGTGTGCTGCTTGAGGTCGCCCATTGTCCGGGTCGATAGCTGTGCCTGGGTTGCGATGTTGCCGATTTCGCTGATTGCTTCAAGAATGATGCTGCCGCTTTCGCTCGCCTTGTCGCGGGTCAGGCGTCCTGCATCGGCGGCGGCGCCGGCGCTGTCGGCCATGGCGGAGATGGCTACGGTCAGTTCCTGGATGGCGGCCGTGATCAGGGCTGCGGCTTCGCTTTGGGCGCTGGCCGCCTGGGCGACATCGTCCGCCGAGGTGCTCAGTGCCTGAGCGTTGCCCGAGGTCTTTTCCGCATCCAGCTTGACTTGCCCGATCAGGTTGCGCAGGCGTTTCTGCATGGCCTCGACGGAGGCGACCAATGAGTCGGCGGCAGCCTTGCCGGACTGGATGGTGCCGGTCAGGTCGCCTTCGGCAACGCGACGGGTGGCGGCAACGACCGGTTCGAGATCGCCGCCCAGCCGCGCCAGGATGCGTCCGCCCAGCATCGCGGCGAGCAACAGCGAGGCCGCCGAACCACCCAGGCCGACGACGAGGACGAGGATCAGGCTGGCCATGAAGCGCCGGTCGGCAAGCTGCGAGGCTTCACTGACCAGAGCGGTCGTGGCGGTGCTGATGGCCTGGTAGGCGATGGCCAGTTGTTCAATGAGTTGGTGCTCGGTGCCGCGCAGGGCGGCGTCCACCATGACAGTATATTTGGGCATGCCGGCTTCGTTCTCGGCGATTACATCGTCGTAGAGCTTGTTCAGTTCCAGTGCCTGCTGGCGGATTGCGGGCAGGTTCCCGGTTCCCTTGATCGTTCCTGCAGCGTCGATCTTTTCCAGTTCCTCGATCTGTCGCCAGAATTTGGCGCGCTCGGCGAGAAATTCTTTTTGGGCTTTCTCGAATTCTTCGGGCATGAAATTGCGAATGACCATGTCCTTCAGGCCGCGCAACTGGGCCTGAAAGGCGTTCTGGGCGCCACTGACGAGGGTGAGGGCGTGGGTCGAGCGCTCAACATCGTGAGCCACCAACTGGGTGTCGTTACGAAAGGTGTTGAGCGAATAGAGTGCGGTCGACAGCAAAATCAGGCCAAAAATGGCGCCGATGCCAACCATGACGAGCAGCCGCAGGCGAATGGAGAGTTTGTCGAACAAGATCATGGGGAAGTCCCGAGTGCCGGATGGACTGCAGCGTAACGTTGCAATATTTCATATTGATGTCGATTAATAGGCCATTCAGTGCTTGTTATGAAATTGGAATGTAATAATTATTGTTTTTATCGTATTTAGTTTTTGTGGTTTGGCGATGACAGGTGCTTTTGAGCGCCACGATGGCCGGCGCATTTTGTTCGCGTGGCCGGCCATCAAGCCATTTCATTTTTTGCGATATTTTCCGGTTGACCGTAGCAATGGCCTCGCCAGGCATCACGTGTGGACTTCTCTTTATAATTCGACGATACTCGAACTATGGAAACGTTAAACGCCGCCGAACTCCTCGCCGCCCTCGGCCACGAATCCCGTCTGGCCATCTTTCGCCTGCTTGTCGAAGCCGGGCCGACTGGCGTCAACGCCAGTGCCATTGGCGAACAACTGGGCATGGCGCCGGCCACGCTGTCCTTTCACTTGGCGCATCTGAGCCGGGTCGGGCTGATCGCTGGCGAACGCGAAAGCCGCTTCATCCACTACTCGGCCAACTTCGCCACGATGGATGACCTGATCGCCTTCCTGACGAGCAACTGCTGCCAGGGCGAAGCCTGCCTGCCGAAAACCACCTGCTGCGACACCACCGAAAAGCGTCGCGCCAAAACCGGAAAGACCGCCTGATGTCGAATCTCAAAACTGTCCTCGTGCTGTGCACCGGCAACTCCTGTCGCTCGCAGATGGGCGAAGCGATCATCAACCACGATCTGGCCGGCCTGGTGCGCGGCATTTCGGCCGGCACCAAGCCGCAGCCCAAGGTGGCCGATGGCGCCATCGAGGCGCTCAAGCTGGCCGGCCTGCCGACCGAGGGGCTTTACGCCAAGGATGTCGAAGCCGTCATGGACGAGCCCATCGACCTCGTGGTCAGCGTCTGCGACAACGCCAAGGAAACCTGCCCGATCTTCCCGCGTCCGGTACCGCGCATTCACCTGCCGTTCCACGACCCGCATGGCGAACCGCTGGAAAGTTTCATCACCGTCCGGGATGACATCAGCGCCCGCCTGATCCCCGCCGTGCGCGCCGCGCTGGGCCTCTAAGGAGCCGCCATGTCAGTCCAATGTGAAATCACCGCCAAAGCCGCCGCCGGCGCGCCGATGAGCTTCTTCGAGCGTTACCTGACCATCTGGGTCTTCCTCTGCATCGTCACCGGCATCGTCGTCGGCCAGTTCGCGCCGACCCTCTTCCAGGCCATCGGCCGCATGGAGGTCGCCCAGGTCAATCTGCCGGTCGGGCTGCTCATCTGGGTCATGATCATCCCGATGCTGGTCAAGGTCGATTTCGGCGCCATGGCCGAAATGAAGCAGCACGTTCGCGGCATCGGCGTCACGCTGTTCGTGAACTGGCTGGTCAAGCCGTTCTCGATGGCCTTCCTCGGCTGGCTGTTCATCCGCAACCTGTTCGCACCGATGCTGCCGGCCGATCAGCTCGACAGCTACATCGCCGGCCTCATCCTGCTTGCCGCAGCGCCATGTACGGCCATGGTTTTCGTCTGGAGCCGGCTGACCAACGGCCATCCGCTATTCACGCTGTCGCAGGTCGCCCTCAACGACACCATCATGGTCTTCGCCTTTGCCCCGCTCGTCGCTTTCCTGCTCGGCATCTCGGCGATTACCGTGCCCTGGGACACATTGCTGACCTCGGTCGTGCTGTACATTGTCATTCCGGTCGTGATCGCCCAACTCTGGCGCAAAGCCTTGCTCGCCAAGGGGCAGGGCGCCTTCGACGCCGCCATGGAGAAAATCGGCCCGTGGTCCATAACCGCCTTGCTCGCCACGCTGGTGCTGCTCTTCGCCTTCCAGGGCGAAGCCATCCTGCGTCAGCCGCTGATCATTGGCCTGCTCGCCGTGCCCATCCTGATCCAGGTTTTCTTCAACTCGGCGCTGGCCTACTGGCTCAACCGCAAGGTCGGCGAGAAACACAATGTCGCCTGCCCGTCGGCCTTGATCGGCGCCAGCAATTTCTTCGAACTGGCCGTCGCGGCCGCCATCAGCCTGTTCGGCTTCGAGTCGGGGGCGGCGCTGGCTACCGTGGTCGGCGTGCTGATCGAGGTGCCGGCCATGCTGCTCGTCGTCAAGGTCGTCAATTCGACCAAGGGGTGGTACGAAGCAGGTTAGGGAGCCTTCGCCGCGAGGCGAAGCAACAAAAGTTCTGAAAAAGAGGCTCACAAAATGGAATGGATGATCACCGCATTACAGGGCGGCCTGGCCAGCCTGGCCTCCTATCTCGCGGCCCACGTCCTGCTCTGCCTGGTGCCGGCCTTCTTCATCGCCGGCGCCCTGTCCGCACTGGTGCCGCAGCAATCGATCGTTCGTTTTCTCGGGCCGAATACCTCGAAATGGGTGTCGTATCCGGCCGCGGCCGGGGCAGGCAGCCTGCTTGCCGTCTGCTCGTGCACCATCCAGCCGCTGTTCGCCGGCATCTACAAAAAGGGCGCCGGGCTCGGGCCGGCCATCACCTTCCTGTTCTTCGCCCCGGCCGCCAACATCCTGGCCCTGGCCTACACCGGCGTGGCGCTTGGCGCCGACTTTGCCATTGCCCGCATCGTGCTCGCCTTATCCTTCGGCATTGGCATCGGGATGATCATGGCGGCGCTGTTCCGTGAGGGCGATCTCGCCCGTCTGGCCGAAGTCGAGACTTTCTCGGCTGGCGAAGGCATTCCAAAACGCACGCTGCTTTTCCTTGGCGCCCTCGTCGCCTTGCTGATTGCCGGCACGCTGAAGCTTGATTTTCTGACCGCTGGCCTGCTGCACGTCGAAATGCCTTGGGCTGGCGCCGCCGCCGTTCAGGCCGGGCTTGACCAACTGGTGCCGGTCAACGAGGCGGCCGGGGCCGAAGGACTGAGCCTGCAAGGCCTGATCCTGATCGCCTTGCTCGGCGCCATCGGTGTTTTTGCCTGGAAAGGGCTGGGCCAGGTCGACAACGGTTTCAATCGCCTGACCCCGGTCGCCCTGGCACTCACCGCGCTGACCCTGGCCTTCGCCGCGCTCGGCATGCGCGTCACCGAAACCGGCGTGCTGCTCACCGTGACCGGCAGAACGCTCGCCGTGTCCGCCCTTTGTCTCGCCATCTGGCCGCTGGCCCGGCGTTTCGATGGGTGGGACGTGCAGCAATGGCTGTGGGAAACCTGGCGTTTCGTGAAGCAGATTTTCCCGCTGCTTGTCGTTGGCGTTTTTCTCGTCGGCATCATCCGCGTCTTCATCCAGCCCGAGTGGATACGCAGCATCGCCGGCGCCAATACCGTTCTGGCCAATCTGGCCGGCGTCGTTTTCGGCGTCTTCATGTACTTCCCGACCCTGGTCGAAGTGCCCATCGCCAAGATGTTCCTGTCGCTCGGCATGCACCCCGGGCCGCTCATCGCCTACCTGATGGCCGACCCCGAGCTGTCGCTGCAGAGCATTTTGATTACCACCGCCATCATCGGCAAGCTCAAGGCGTGGACTTACGTTGGCCTGGTCGCGCTGTTCTCGACCCTGGCCGGGCTGACCTACGGTGCCTGGGTCGATGGCACATCCTTGCTCATACTGGCACCGGGCGTGATCGGCTTCGTCGCGCTGATCGTCACCTCGCTGCACCTGATCGAACGTGGCCGCCAGGCCACAAAAAAGGAGTGAATCATGCTGATCAAGATTCTCGGCAGCGGTTGCGCCAAGTGCAACCGCCTCGAACAACTGACCCGCGAAGCGGTGGCCGAACTTGGCGTTGAGGCGAGCTTCGAACACGTAACCGAGATGGACAAGATCATGGCCTATCCGATCATGACCACGCCGGCACTCGTCGTCGATGAAGTGGTCAAGGTCTCCGGCCGCATGCCGAGCAAGGATGAACTGCTCGGCTGGCTGAAAGCAGGCTAGTCAGTCCGGAATGTTCGGCTCGACCAGCCTGGCCAGCTGTTCGAGCGATTCCTGCCAGCCGAGGTAGCACATCTCGGTCGGGATGACCGCCGGGATGCCTTCCTGCACGATGCTCAACTCGGTGCCGCAGGAGACGGCTTTCAGGCTGACCGTCGTCTGCATTTCGCCGGGCAGGTTCGGGTCGTCGAATTTGTCGGTGTAGCGGATTTTCTCGTTGGGCAGCAGTTCAAGGTAATCACCGCCAAACGAATGGCCGTTGCCTGTCGTAAAGTTGGTGAACGACATCCGGAAAGAGCCGCCGACAGAGGCGTCCAGATGGTGCACCTTGCACGTAAAACCGTAGGGCGGCAGCCATTTGGCCATGGCATCGGCATCGAGAAAAGCCCGATAAATGCGCTCCGGATCCGCCCGCAGAACGCGGTGAAGCTTGACCGTTCCTGTAGTCATTGTCCCTTCTCCTTTTTATTGATGATCTGGCATGGACCGCGGTTAATTCAGAAGGTTGCCGCCAAAGCCGATTTCAAAATTGGCTATTTTTTCCGGTTGACCGTGGCAACGTCAAAACCGCAACCTGGCCAGCCAGACGGCAAGATATTTCCGGATTCTGCACATCGGCGCAGGCCTCACAGCCGCTCCCAGACTGCGTAGGTGCCGAGCGCGTACAGGCTGCCGATGAGCAGGCAAATACCGGAGGTGGTCAGCCAGAACAACGGGCTGTTGTCCGGAAAGATCGGCTTCAGCCACGGAAATGCGATTCCGCGCAGCAGGAAAACGGCAGCGATGGCCGGAAGTATCGGCCTTTGCAGCGGCAACGGAGCGATCGCGCCCGCCGCCGACAAGGCGTATGCAGCCCAAACCACGAGTACCGTGCCGATCACGATCGAAATAAAAGTGGGATACCAGTGCCCGCGCTCGGCCATTTGCGCCATCGGCTCGCCCGCGCCAAGAAAGCGGAAACCGGGCGCCCCCCACGCGATGCAGGCGTAATGCAGCAAGGCCGCGACGAAGGTCAGGGCGGACGCAAGATACAGCGCGTAAACGGCGATGGAATTCATCGGCAGCCAGCTATTCGCGCACGCCCAGGCAGCGTAGCTGGCTGACGGTCGGCTGGAGGGTATGAACGGTGGTCTGCCACCCGTTGTTTTTAGACACCACGACTCACCGCGGCATCAGCGCAAACACACCCCAGCCCAAGTATTCACGCGTGTAAGCCGCGTGGCGCTTGGGTTCCGAGGTCAGCTGGGCGCGAACCTCGTTGGCCAACTCGTCGTCGGGATTGGCATCAAGCCACCGGCGCATGGTGAGCCATTTGGCTGCTTCGTATCTGTCCCAACCGTCCTGGTTAGCCAGAACCATTTCAACCACGTCGTAGCCGAGCGGGCCAAAAGACGAGATAAGGTCAGGAAGCACGAGGAAATCAGAAATTGAGTTGGCAAGACACCCCTTGGCAATATCCTCAGAAGGTGGCAATTGCCGCCAGTACGGCTCGCCAATGAGGATGATCCCTCCGCTACGCAGGCTTCGCGCCAGTAGTTCAATAGTGCCAGCCACACCTCCAGCGATCCAGGTAGCGCCAATGCAGGCAGCCACGTCGACCTTCTCGTCAGAGACATAACCCGCCGCATCGGCATGAATGAACTTGACTTGATGTGTAACGCCGAGTTCTTCCGCACGAAGTTTCGCTTGCTCGGAAAACAACTGGCTCATGTCGATGCCAGTGCCGGAGACCCCATGATCGCGCGCCCAGGTGCACAGCATCTCCCCCGAACCGCTTCCGAGGTCGAGCACCCGTGCCCCAGGCTCCAGACGCAACGCCGCGCCGAGCGTGGCGAACTTGTCGGGTGTGAACGGGTTATGGATGCGGTGAGCGCTTTCAGTGATGTTGAATATTCGGGGGATGTCCATTGTGAAAAGCTTCCTGAAGGAGAGTGGATTTTGTCAGGGACTAACGTAGAGGTGACCGGCGCTGCGCGGCTTTATCGCGCAGCGTCCAGAGAGCGAACGGGGTCGACCGAAGGGTTAGACGGCGCGTGACGCATAGACCTCACTTTGAGCAATACTCGCGGTGAAGAGCCAGCGCCACGCGGCCAATGAGTTCGATTGGCAGCGGTTTGCTGAGCGGAAACGATAGATTGCCCTTCTCGCCGCGGTACGGGGCGAGCTCACGAATGAGTGCGGCGTCTTTGGTGATGGGTGGATAGACGCCGATGTGCTTCTTGAAGGCTGCAAAGTAGAAGAAGACCCGCTTGGCTCTGAATGCGGGCATGTTGTAGCTAATGCACCGCGCGGCTTCGGGCAGCAGAGACGCCACGGTTGTTTGGATAGAGACGAGCAACTGGCGAGCCTCGGGGGCAACACCTGCGAAGTAGGCCTCATGCGATGCGAAAGGCACGTATTTCCTCCAGCCGTCTAACGTTTGAATTTAGGGGCGCGCTTTAGCGCGTCCCGCTTGAATGATTTGTTAGGGCGAAACCAGCCAAGGACAGGATGAACGCCAAGAATGGTAAAGAAAAAACACCCCAAACATAGGCATCAGCAAAGGATGCCCAACCGCGCGCCATGCCAAAGGTGCCTGTGTTCACAACCAAGATGCCAATGATGGCGAAAATTAACAAGCTGACAAAACAGCACAGCGCCACAGTAATTGACACGGAAAATACGCTCCACGTTTTAGCTCTCAGCTTGATGAAACTCAGGTAGCCCCCCAAACCTGCAACGATTAAGGCAGCAATAAAACCTGGAGCATGGATTGGTGGAGACTCTAGCCACAAATCATGCAAGACGCTCAGCATCGCGAGGCCCTAACGTGGAGCTAACCGGCGCTGCGCGGCTTTATCGCGCAGCGTCCGGTGGACCGCAGTGTTATGCCTTGCCATCAGTTTCGGTAAGTTCAAGAACGCGTCGGCGAAAAGATTCTGGCTCAAAGAATGGTTCATTCCCCCGCAGGAGAAGCGGTTCCATTGCGGCAGCCTCAAAGACGGATTCGCCGACCATGTGCGAGCCATCGGGAGCTTGCGGCAACACTCCGAGAGGCAATGTGTTCTTGGCGATGAGTGCGGACATTGCTGTAAGCCGGTAGTCCGCTGCCATTGCACGGTAGTGCTGCCTGGGGAAGCGTTTGGCAAGAAAAAACATTCTTCCTTCCCAATCTCGGCGATCTTCCGGAATGTCGTGGACAGCATCGGAAATCTCCAGCAGATCGTCAGCGGAAAAGCGCTCGGAGTTAAGGCGAGCGACCATATCTAGCTCGGTTTGGGTGATCGGCATTTTCTTGGGCATCAGGTCAAATTCCTAAGGCATAACTAGTAGTAGACGACAAAACTGTCGCCTAATCCGGAAACCTGTCCAATAAGCTGGCGGACAGGACAGCAATTTCCCCTTGCTTGGCAATGGTTTTTGGCATATAACTGTTTATCCATACAGTTGTTTGTCGCCATGAAACCGGATACTTCCATTTCTTCCTCCGAGCGCGCCCCAAAGCTGCTGGCGCAAGTTGTCGATGCGATACGCATCCGGCATTGCAGCATACGTACCGAGACGGCTTATGTCCATTGGGTGAAGGCTTACATCCGCTTTCACAGATTGCGCCATCCGCGGGACATGAGGGCATGCCAGATGACAAAGTTCCTTTCGTATTTGGCTATCGAGTGCGGTGTCGTTTCGCCGGTCGATGCGGTGCGCTGACTGGCTTTTTTGAAATGCTGCGCATACCATGCGCAGAGGAGGCCTTGCCATGAAACCCGTCACCCAAACCCAGCCGGCCAAGCGCCCGGTGAATTTGCTGCTCAATGAAGCTACCGTCCAGCAGGCGCGGGTTTTTACCCGAAATTTGTCGTTGACCGTGGATGGCTTGCTGGCCGAGTTCGTGGCGCGTGAGCGGCAACTGCGCCAGGATCAGCAGCAGCATTACGCCGAGGTTGCCGGGGCCTGGAACCGCTTTGAAGAGGCGCACGGTTCGTTTGCCGACGAGCATTCGACGCTATGAGCCAGTTCGACGTGCATCGCAATATCGGGCGGCAGGCGGCGCAGGTGCCTTACGTTGTGGTCGTGCAGTCGGCGGCGTTCGATGCGCGGCGGCGGCGGGTGGTCGTGCCGCTGGTGGCCGGTGATCTGCTGGCGCGCGAGGTCGATTTGCCGGCCTCGCCGGTCAATCCGTCCTTCACGGTCGAGGGGCGGCGGGTTGTGCTCAATCCGCTCGATATCGTTTCGGTATCGCTCGAAGCACTTGGGCCGAAGGTTGGCTCGCTGGCGGAAGAGGGTGACTGCGTTGTCGCGGCACTCGACGAAGTGTTTTCGCGGGTTTGGGGATAAGGGCGATGAGCGATCTGTTTGCCAAAGCCGGCCCGGATGCCGGCGCTCCGCTGGCCGAGCAACTGCGCCCGCAAACGCCGGATGACGTGATCGGCCAGCAGCACTTGCTAGGCGCCGGCAAGCCGCTGCGTCTGGCTTTCGAATCCGGCCAGCCGCATTCGATGATCCTCTGGGGGCCGCCGGGGGTGGGCAAGACGACGCTGGCGCGGATGATGGCAACGCAGTTTCAATGCGAGTTCATTGCGCTGTCGGCCGTCTTTTCCGGCATCAAGGAGGTGCGCGAGGCGGTGGCGCAGGCCGAAATGTGGCGCACGCAGGGGCGGCGCACCATCTTGTTTGTCGATGAAATACACCGTTTCAACAAGGCGCAGCAGGATGGCTTCCTGCCTTTTGTCGAATCTGGCCTTCTCACCTTCATCGGCGCCACCACCGAGAACCCCTCGTTCGAACTGAACTCGGCCTTGCTGTCGCGGGCTTCGGTCTATGTCCTCAAGTCGCTCGACGAAGCCGAAATGGGCCAGCTTTTCGACCGTGCCTGCGCTCAGGCGCTGGCCGATCTGAGCTTCGAAGCTGCTGCCCGCGAGCGCCTGATTGGCCTGGCCGACGGCGATGCGCGGCGTTTGCTCAATCTGCTCGAACAGGTGCGCACTGCAGCCCGAACGGCGGGCATTCCCACGGTCGACGGCGAATTTATCGAAAAAACGATGGCGCAAAGCCTGCGCCGTTTCGACAAGGGCGGCGATGCGTTCTACGACCAGATCTCGGCCCTGCACAAATCGGTACGCGGCTCGAACCCGGACGGCGCGCTCTACTGGCTGACCCGCATGCTCGACGGCGGTGCCGACGCCCGCTACCTCGCCCGGCGCATCGTCCGCATGGCCTGGGAAGACATCGGCCTGGCCGACCCGCGCGCCATGCAGATCGCCAACGACGCAGCCGAAACCTACGAGCGCCTCGGCTCGCCCGAGGGCGAACTGGCGCTCGCCCAGGCAGTCATTTATCTGGCCGTCGCCGCCAAATCCAACGCCGGCTACATGGCCTACAACGCCGCTCGCGCCTACGTGAAGCAGGACGGCTCGCGCCCGGTGCCCAACCACCTGCGCAACGCGCCGACCAAGCTCATGAAAGACCTCGGCCACGGCCACGCCTACCGCTACGCCCACGACGAGCCGGAAGCCTACGCCGCCGGCGAAACCTACCTGCCGGACGGCATGCCAGAACCGGGCTGGTACGAGCCGACGCCGCGCGGGCTGGAAGGCCAGATCGGCCAGAAGCTGGCGCACTTGCGGGACCTGGATCGGAAGGCGAAGGGGAAATAGCGAACCTGAACGTACCCCCCTCCCCTTCAAGGGGAGGGCCGGGGAGGGGATGGGGTGCCAAAACAGGAAGGACATCAACGCGTGAAAGGCCAGACGAACCGTTGGATCATCGACAATTCGCTCCAGAAAGAACTGCGTACCCACATGACCGACGCTGAAAATTGCTTATGGAGACATCTGCGCGGTCGAAAGATCGCAGGCTTCAAATTCCGCCGTCAGCATCCATTTCTGGATTATGTACTCGACTTTGTGTGCCTGGAAAAGCGGCTGATTGTGGAAGTGGACGGAGGCCAACATCAAGATTGCGAGCAAGATCAGGTGCGTGATCGACGACTGCATGAGGCCGGTTTTCGTGTCGTGCGGTTCTGGAACAACCAGGTGTTACAGGAGACTGAGGTCGTGGTTGAGGCCATTTGGACGGCGTTGCACAGAGAGTTTGGGGAGGCTGGTTCGCTGATTACACCATCCCCACCCCATCCCTCCCCTTGAAGGGGAGGGGGCGTTGCACCGACCGGCACGATTGATTGCACCCGACTGGCACGCAGTCATCGCGTAGATGGGGTTGAGTTGCGTAGAATTGAAACGACAGTTTTTGAGTACGAAACGTTTTTTCTGGAGAAATGGCATGAATTCTTTGGACGTTGAGCGCGAATACCACGCCATTCGTGCCTGGGTGAGCGGCAAGATGGTCTTCGTTGAACTGAGCGACGGCCGCCAGATTGGCTTTCCGGCTGCGCGTTTCCGTTTGTTGCGCGATGCCAGCGAAGCGCAGTTGGCCGAGGTCAGCTTGCGTCTGGATGGCACGGCCCTGCGCTGGGAGTCCATTGACGAAGACTTGACCGTGCGCGGGATCGTCGAAGGACATTTCCAGTTACCGTTGCCCAAGGCAGCATAAGTTTCTGGCGCTTTGTCATTTGACTCGCTGAATCGGGCATGGACCTGATCCAGACCATCGCCCTGTCCGCCGGCCTGGCCTGGGCGAGCGGTTTGCGTTTGTATCTGGTGGTTTTTTTGGCCGGCCTGTTGAGCAATTTCGGCTACCTGCATCTGCCGGAAACGCTTTCAGTGCTGCAAAACCCGCTGGTCATCGGCGTGGCGGGCATCATGGCTTTTGCCGAACTGATCGCCGACAAGATTCCCGCCTTCGATTCGCTGTGGGACAGCTTCCAGACTTTCATCCGCATCCCCGCTGGCGCCTTGCTCGCGGCGTTTGCCATGGGCGAGGTCGATCCGGCGTGGGCGGTGGCGGCCGGGTTGATCGGCGGCACGATCACGGCCGGCACCCATTTCGCCAAGGCCGGCAGCCGGCTGGCCATCAACACTTCGCCCGAGCCGTTCTCGAACTGGATCGCCTCGTTCGGCGAGGAGGGCATGGTGCTCGGCGGGCTGTGGGCCATGCTCGCGTCACCGCTGCTATTCCTTGGCCTGCTTGTCGTTTTTCTGGTGCTCGCCGGCTGGTTGCTGACGCGCTTCTGGTCCCTGCTCAGCCGTCTGATCCGGCGGCCATCACGCCCTTCGGCGTGAGAACCAAACCTTTCTTTTCGTAGAGCAGCACCGGGCAGCGCTTGGCATCGTGGTAGATGCCGACGCAGTCGAGGCACTGGAAGCAGGCGTCGTAGCGGATTTCGCCGGTCGGTTCAATGGCGTCGTAGGCGCATTTGGCCTTGCAGCTCTGGCAGGGCTTGCCGCACTCGACGCGGCGCGTCAGCCAGTCGAAACGGCGCAGCCGCCCGCCGAGCGACATGACTGCGCCGAGCGGGCAGATGAAGCGGCAGAAAAATTTGTAATAGAAGGCGCCGGCGACGAGCAGCGCGACGGCGTAGGCGACGAACGGCCAGCTGCGGTCGAAACCGACGGTGATCGCCGTCTTGAACGGTTCGAGTTCGTTGAGGCTTTCGCCCTGACGCGGCACGAACAGCGCGGCCCCGACCAGCACGGCGAGGGCGACATAGCGGCCCCATTCGAGCTTTTTGGCGACGGCCAGGGGAATGTGCAGACGTGGCAGCCGCAACTTGCGGCCGAGCATGCCTACAAACTCCTGCAGCGCACCGAACGGGCAAAGCCAGCCGCAGAAGGTGCCGCGGCCCCAAATCACAAAGCTGACTAGCGTGAAAGCGATGAGCAGCAGCGAAATCGGGTCGTAGAGGAAACTCGACAGGCCCTGGCCGGATTTCAGGGATTTGAGGGCGCCGGTGACTTGGACGATGGATAGCTGGCCCTGAATGGTCCAGCCGACGTAGAGCAGCGTGAAGGCGAGAAAACCGAGGCGGAAAATCTTCAGGCGGCGGGCGTCGACGGAAATCCAGCGCGGGCGGGCGAGGGCGATGCTGAGCAGGATCAGCGCAGCACCCAGGATGCTCAGGTCGAGCCAGCGCTGTTGCCAGGCCAGCACCCATTCCGGCAGCGGTTCGGGCGGGTAGCTGAACAGGCGGCTGGGCGGCGCGTATTTGAGCGTCACCGTCTTGTGCGTGAGGGTGGGCAGGATCATGCCCTTGGCGCGCGTGATGGTCAGCGTCAGGTCAAGCGGGCGGCCGGGGTCGAGGCCGGCTTCGGCATAGATGCCGAAGAGGCGCGAGGTGTTGAGTTCGGGCGGCCCGGCGATGTCCTTGGGCTCGAAACCCTGGTCGCGCAGTTCGAGAAACAGGCCGTCCTGCGCCATGCTCAGGCGCGAAGACTGGCCGCCCGGGACGAAGTTGTCGTCGACGATGGGGTAGCGTCCGGCCGAGGCGATCCACCACAGGTGCCGGTTCTCGAAATTGCGTTCCATGGCCTCCTTGTACTGGGCGTCGCCGAGAATGGCGCGGCCGATGCTCGGGGTGTTGAGGTAGGCGATGTAGATGTCGGTGAACACGGCCGTCGGCTGGGCCAGACCTTCTTCGTCGACCTCGGCGCCATCGGTCCCGGCGAACAGCTTTTCGACCTCGGCATTGCTCAGGCGCAGGCGGCCGACCATGCCGTTCCTGAGCATGTCGGCAAAGGACTCCGGGGCGTCAACGTCGGTGCGCACCTGCGCCGCCGGGCCGTGCTTGCTGCGGTCGGCAAAACCCAGTTTGGCGCGGGCGACTTCAAGGGCGGCGCCGAGCACGCTCTGGTTGACGATGCGTACCGAGGCGGTGGCTTTCGAAACGCCGTCCAGTGTTGTCTGACCGCTGCGCGTGTCGGCCGGGCCGGTGCGATTGCGCGCCGCGTTCAGGGCGATCAGGAACTGTTGCTTGATGTTGCGACCGGCGTACTGGGTGACGAACTCGCGCAGGGGCGCTTCGCCGAGGCCGCCGAGAAAGACCGGCTCGTGCTGGCGCAGCAGCTCGACATTCATGAAATTGCCTTTGCGGTCGATGGAGACCAGGAAATTCATCGGCGTGCCCTCGAAACCGGGGACCGGCGCGAGGTCGATCGATTCGAACACATAGCCGACCGGGCCGGCCTCCGGCTCCAGTTCGCTGGTCAGCGGCCAGGCGGGAATCTGGGTGAGTTTTTCCTGGACATGCAGTGGCGGCTCGAAACGGCGTTCGATATCGGCCTTGCTGAGGTCGCCGGCGTGGGCAGCCGGGAAGAGGCCGGCGCTGGCGATCAGGCAGGCAGCGGCAATACGGCAAAAGAACAAGGCGGCTCTGCTGGGCAAATGCCGTGCAACGGGGTTTTCCATTGCGCTCTCCGAAAATGCGCGGGCAAGGTCGGATATGTTTTCTTATGGAGTCGATGGTACCGAAATTTGGCTGGACGGGGGATCAAATGCGAAGGCAGGCCCGGCCCGGCTTGCCCTATCCCTCGCGTATAATTTCATTTTTGGCCGATTTTTCCGGTTGACCGTAGCAAAGCCGGTCCGCCGCCGCGATTCAGGAATAAACATGCTCGATATCCAACAACTCCGCTCCAACCTTGATGCCGTGGCCGAAGGCCTGGCCAAGCGCGGCAAGCCCATCGATTTCACCGAATTCAAGACGCTTGAAGCCGAGCGCAAGACGCTGCAGAGCCGCACGCAGGAGCTGCAGGCCCAGCGCAATTCGCTGTCCAAGCAGATCGGCATGTTGAAGGGCAAGGGCGAGGATGCCTCCGCGGTGATGGCCGAGGTTGGCGCGCTGGGCGACGAGTTGAAGGCTTCCGAAGCCCGCCTCGGCGAGTTGCTCGAACAGTTCAACGCCATTCTCGCCGCGCTGCCGAACATTCCCGACGAGTCCGTGCCGGTTGGTTCCGATGAAACCGGCAACGTCGAAATCAAGCGCTGGGGCACGCCGCGCACGTTCGATTTTCCGGTCAAGGACCACACCGATGTCGGCGAACAGCTCGGCCAGCTCGATTTCACCACAGCCGCCAAGATCGCCGGCTCGCGTTTCTCGCTGCTCAAGGGCGGCCTGGCCCGCCTGCATCGCGCACTTGCCCAGTTCATGCTCGACACGCACACGGCCGACCACGGCTACACCGAGCTCTACGCGCCCTACCTCGTCAATGCCGCCAGCCTCTACGGCACCGGCCAGTTGCCGAAGTTCGAGGAAGATCTGTTCAAGGTGCTGCGCGGCGACCAGGACCCGCTCTACCTGATCCCGACCGCCGAAGTGCCGGTGACCAACATCGTGCGCGACGAAATCCTCGCCGCCGAGGCGCTGCCGCTCAAGTTCGTCTGCCACACGCCGTGCTTCCGTTCCGAAGCCGGTTCCGGCGGGCGCGACGTGCGCGGCATGATTCGCCAGCACCAGTTCGACAAGGTCGAGTTGGTTCAGGTCGTGCATCCAGAAAAATCAGCCGAGGCGCACGAAGAACTGACGCGTCAGGCCGAAGTCATCCTCGAAAAACTGGAGCTGCCGTATCGCCGCATGGCGCTCTGTTCCGGCGACATGGGGTTCTCCGCCGCCAAGACCTACGACCTCGAAGTCTGGTTGCCGGCGCAGAATACCTACCGCGAAATTTCCTCCTGCTCCAACTTCGGCGCCTTCCAGGCCCGCCGTATGCAGGCTCGCTTCCGCAACGACAAGAACAAGCCCGAACTGTGCCACACGCTGAACGGTTCAGGTCTGGCCGTCGGCCGCACGCTGGTCGCCATCCTCGAGAATTACCAGCAGGCCGATGGCAGTGTCACCGTTCCGGTCGTCCTGCGTCCGTACATGGGCGGGCTGGAAGTTCTCTCAGCCAGCTAAGCTGACGGGGATCAGCCTCCCTCCCCGGAGAAGGGGAGGGGGTCAGTCCTTGACTTCCTGCCCAATGGTCGGCAGGCGCAGCGTAGTCTCCCCCGTCTCGTCCTGTTCCGTCGCCGAGATCGTCTTGGCGGCGGCAATCCGTTTGACGTAGGCCTTGCGCCGTTCTTCGATTTCAAGCACCAGCCGGGTCAGGCTGGCGGCGGCTGAGGGCGTCGGGGCGAAGGGCGCAGCGTTGCGCAACAGGATGTCGTAATAGCTGCGGATGTTCTCGACCAGAATGACCGCTTCGCCACCGCGCGCCCGGCCCGTCTTGACCATGCTGGCATATTTTGGCTGGGCCAGTTTGGGCAGGACGCGCTTCATGTCGTACCACGAGTCCGGGTCGGCTTTCAGGTGTTTGGCCAGCGCCCGGGCACCGTTGAAGTGTCCGGGGCCGATGTTGTAGGCGGCGAGCGCCAGCCAGGTGCGATCCGGCTCGTTGACTTCATCCGGGAGCGCTTCCTTGAGCATGTTGATGTAACGCGCCCCGGCCAGGATGCTTTCGCTCGGATCAAGACGGTTGCTGACTTGCAGGTGATCGGCCGTTTCTTCGGTCAGCATCATGATGCCGCGCACATTGGTGTAGCTGGTCGCGTTCGGGTCCCAGTTCGACTCGTGGTAGGCGACGGCGGCGAGCAGTCGCCAGTCGATACCGGTCAATGCCTGGGCAGCCTGAAAGGACTTGCGGAACTTGGGCAGCGTGGTCTCGACTTCGCCGAGGAACTTGATCACATCGGCCTGGGTCAGGCGCCGGACATGGCCAAGATAGCGATCCTCCAGCCGGGCCAGCGTGCCGTCGTGCTGGACGCGCTCGATAAATGCGTTGAGCTTGACGCGCAGTTCCGGGTTGGGGTGCCGACCCAGTTGCCAGACGACTGGCTGCGTGTCGCTCAACATCAGCGTTGTGCGCATATTCGGCACGTACTGGTTGGCAATTTCCTCGAAGCTTTCGTCGATGGCGACGAACTCGATTTTTCGCTCGCCGAGCTTTTCCAGCAGATCAAGGCTGGTGCCTTGGCCGACCGTGACAACCGTAAGCCCCGGGATCTCGCTAGCCAGCCTGGTCAGGGTTTCCGCCTGCCGCGAGCCGGCCATGGCGTGGACGGTTTTGCCGGAAAGCTGGGCGAGTTCCGAGAGCGGGAGCGAAGCCTCGTTCTGCGCCAGCACGTCCCGCGTCAGGGTGATGGCCGGCGTCGACTGCATGGTCTCGTCGGTGCTCGGCGAAAGCCAGGCAGCGGCAAGGTGATAACGGCTGCCGACGAGGTGGGCTTCCAGTTCCTCGGGCTGGACGACGACGTATTTCACCTCGACGCCAAGTTCCTGGGCAAAGGCCTGGGTCAGATCGTATTCGAGCCCGCTCGGATTACCGTTGTCGTCGGTCCCGTAGGTCAGCAGGCCGGGACGGATCAGGACGACCAATTCGTGCTGCGCCGGGGTCGGAAAAGGCAATGACCCGACGTCGCCGCAACTGGCGGCGAAAAGCGAAACTGCAATCAGTAATAGTCGTTTTATCCAGTGCATCTGTTGTGCTATTATGCCGGCCGCTGCGGAGAGGTGGCAGAGTGGTCGAATGTACCTGACTCGAAATCAGGCGTACTGCAAGGTACCGTGGGTTCGAATCCCACCCTCTCCGCCAGCACCTAAAATCAAGCGCCTTTCGGGGCGCTTTTTTGTTGTGCCCAACTTTTGGAAAGGTGCCTGCTTGAATTCGGAGGTGCGCACTTTACCTTTGTGCGGCGGTTTGAAGCATTAATAAATGTAAAACGCATGCCGTATCAATAGGCGCCTGCATCCGGAAACCATTTCAGAATCTGACCCATGGCTGAAAAACTGAATTTTACTGTCGATCTTGAGGACGGCGTTTTCGTCGCCCGCTGCATCGAACTGGACATCGTGACCGATGGCCTGACCAAGGCTGAGGCCGTCGAAAACCTCAAGGAAGCGCTGGATTGCTACTTCGCCAATCCTGACGAGCGGCTCGATCGGCGTCTGCAGGGCGCTGACGATGAGGATGACGCCCGGTAGCCGGCCACGTCGGGCGATTTGCCCGGCCCTGCTTTGTCTTAGCACTTCTCGCCGGCTCTTGGCATAATCGGGCCAATGCTTGCCTACATCGTCCGCCGCCTGCTTTACGCGCTGCCCATCCTGATCGGGGTGAACCTCGTTACTTTCGCGCTGTTTTTCGTCGTCAATACGCCGGACGACATGGCGCGCATGCAGCTTGGCGTCAAGCGCGTGACGCCCGAGGCGATCCAGAAATGGAAGGTCGAGCGCGGTTACGACAAGCCGCTGCTGATCAACGCCGAAGCTGGCGGTTTGGCCAGCGTGACCAACACGATCTTCTTCGAGAAATCGGCCCGCATGTTTGTTGGCGATTTCGGCCGGGCCGAGGATGGCCGCGACATCGCCCGCGAAATCGGTAACCGGATGCTGCCGTCGCTGGCCATTGCTTTGCCGACCTTCATTCTCGGCCTGTTCGTGACTATCACCTTTGCGCTGACGCTGGCCTTCTTCCGCGCCACGGCCTTCGATTTCTGGGGTGTTGTTTTGTGCGTGGCGGCGATGTCGATTTCCGGGCTGTTCTACATCATCGGCGGGCAATACCTGATCAGCAAGGTGTGGCGGCTGGTGCCGATTTCCGGCTTTGGCGACGGGCTGGAGGCGTGGCGGTTTCTGATCTTGCCGGTGCTGATCGGCGTCGTGTCGGGCATCGGTTCCTCGACACGCTGGTACCGGACGATCTTTCTCGAAGAGGTCAGCAAGGATTACGTGCGCACCGCCCGCGCCAAGGGCCTGCCGGAAACGCTGGTCTTTTTCCGCCACATTTTGCGCAATGCGCTGATCCCTATCCTGACCGGCGTCGTTGTCGTCATTCCGCTGCTTTTCATGGGCTCGCTGCTGACTGAATCCTTCTTTGGCATCCCCGGCCTGGGCAGTTACACGATTGATGCGATCAACGCGCAGGACTTCTCGGTTGTCCGTTCCATGGTCTTCATCGGCTCGGTGCTCTACATCGTCGGCCTGATCCTGACCGACATTTCCTACACGCTGGTCGACCCGCGGATACGCTTCGAATGATGGGCTTCCAGGTCGTCGTGCTGTGGTCGGATATCCTGATCTGGTTGCTCGTCGCGGCCGGCGTCGGTGTCGGTGTGTTGATCGCCAAGAATCCGCCCCTGCTCGCCGCCTGGCGTCGGGTCGGGGCCAATCGGGTCGGCATGGCATCGGCGACGGTGCTGCTCGCCTTCATCCTGATCGGCCTGCTCGATTCGCTGCATTACCGGGCGCAGCTCGAAAGCAAGCCGGGGCAGAAAGCGGTTTACGCAATCGAGGTGTTGTCGGTCCTCGATGCGCTGGCCGCACCGCTGCGTTCGCGCAACGAGAAAACCTACTCGGCCCCGTTCGCCACCCGGCTCTACGCCAAGGAAACCATCGACGTGCCGGGGCAGGGTACGGTGCGCGACTACCCGCGCCTCAAGCACGGCGGCAAGCATCTCGGCGAGCGCGAGGACGAGGTGGCCGAGGATGCTGCTTTCACGGCCTTCAAGGCTGGCCTGCTGGGTTTTGTGGGGTGGCTGGGGGTGTTTGGCGCCGTTGCCACGGTCAACCGGAAAAAAAGCCCAAAATTGAAATTGCGTGAAGCCGCTTTCGCCTGGGATGCCGTGCTGCTCACGCTGCTGCTCATCCTGGTTTTTGCCGTCCCACTGTTCTGGCTGTCCGGTTACTACCACGTCTTCGGCACCGACAAGGTCGGCCAGGACGTGCTCTATCAAATCCTCAAAAGCGTCCGCACCGGGCTGATCATCGGCCTCGTCACGACGCTCGTCATGCTCCCCATGGCAGTGCTGCTCGGCATCGTTGCCGGCTATTTCCGTGGCTGGGTCGATGACCTGATCCAGTACATCTACACCGTGCTCAACTCGATTCCCGGCGTGCTGCTCATCGCCGCCGCCGTGCTCATGATGCAGGTCGTCATCGACACCCATCCGCAATGGTTCTCGACCGCCGCCGAACGCGCCGACCTGCGCTTGCTCGCCCTCTGCTTCATCCTCGGCATCACGAGCTGGACGGGGCTGTGCCGGCTGCTCCGCGGCGAGACGCTCAAGCTGCGCGAACTTGAATACATCCAGGCGGCGCAGGCCTTCGGCGTGTCGAGCTGGCGCAT
Organism: Ferribacterium limneticum; assembly: GCF_020510565.1. NCBI lineage: Bacteria > Pseudomonadati > Pseudomonadota > Betaproteobacteria > Rhodocyclales > Azonexaceae > Ferribacterium > Ferribacterium limneticum. Next base: position 3,286,045 of record NZ_CP075189.1, on the reverse strand, counting down.
CATCGTCCGCCACATCCTGCCCAACCTCATGCACATCGTCATCATCGCGCTGGTCATGGATTTCTCCGGCCTCGTGCTGGCCGAAGCCGTGCTGTCCTACGTCGGCATCGGCGTCGATCCGACGATGACCAGCTTCGGCACGATGATCAACAACGCCCGCATGGAACTCGGCCGCGAGCCGGTCGTCTGGTGGTCACTGGTCGCCGCCTTCGCGGCCATGTTCATCCTCGTGCTGGCGGCCAACCTGTTCGCCGACGCCGTGCGCGATGCATTCGACCCGAGGGCTGCGTAAATGTTGAAGGTCGACAACCTCCGCCTCGGCTTCACTGCTGGCAAGAAAACGCTGGCTGCGGTCGACGGCATTTCCTTCGCGATTTCCAAAGGCGAAACCTTCGCCCTGCTCGGCGAATCGGGCTGCGGCAAGTCGGCCACGGCGCAGGGCATCATGCGCCTGCTGCCCGCTGCCGGCCGCATTCTCGAAGGCCGCGTTGCCCTCGAAGGCGAGCCACTGCTCAGCCTCTCCGAAGCCGACATGCGCGCCTACCGCGGCGGCCGCATGGCGATGATCTTCCAGGAACCGGCGACCAGCCTCAACCCGGTGCTCACCGTCGGCCGCCAGATCGGCGAAGTGCTCGAACGCCATCTCGACCTGCGCGGCAATGCGGCGACCGAACGCATGGTTGATCTGCTGCGTCAGGTCGGCATCGCCGACCCCGAACGCCGGCTGACCGAATACCCCTTCCAGCTTTCCGGCGGCATGAAGCAGCGCGTCATGATCGCCATCGCCCTGGCCGGCGAACCTGAGCTGCTCATCGCCGACGAACCGACGACCGCCCTCGACGTCACCGTCCAGGCCCAGATTCTCGATTTATTGGCCAAAATTCAGGTTGACCGTGGCATGGGCATGCTGCTTATCACCCATGATCTCGGCGTCGTCGCCCGCATGGCCCACCGCATCGGCGTCATGTACGCCGGCGAACTGGTCGAAGTAGCCAGCCGCCAGGATTTCTTCACCAAGCCGCGCCACCCGTACACGCAAGCCTTGTTCGAGGCATTGCCGGACATTTCGCGGCGCGGCCTCCGGCTGACCACCATCCCTGGCCAGGTGCCATCGCTCGCCGCCATGCCCGCCGGCTGCCGTTTCGCCGACCGCTGCGCCCACGTCATGCCGGTGTGTCGCGACGTTTCGCCACCGTGGCGCGAGGTTGCTGACGGCCACACCGTCCGCTGTCACTGGCAAGGCGAGGCGGCTGTGGACGATGGAACCCGCCATGCCATCACCGAACTCGGCATCGATCCCGGCATCGATCCCGGCAAGCCCTTCCTGCAGGTTTCCGGCCTCAAGGTCCATTTCCCGATCCGCAAGGGCTTCCTGCAGCGCACCGTCGGCCATGTCCGTGCCGTCGACGGCGTTTCGCTGGCCATTTCCGCCGGGCGTACGCTGGCCCTGGTCGGCGAGTCCGGCTGCGGCAAGACGACGGTCGGCAAGGCGTTGTTGCAACTGATCAAGCCGACGGCCGGCAGCGTCAAGCTCGGCGGCAGCGAACTGGTTGGCCTCAAGGGCCGCAAGCTCCGCGACGCGCGCCGGCACATGCAAATGATTTTCCAGGACCCGTTCGCTTCGCTCAATCCCCGTCTGCGCGTCGGCGAAATCATCGCCGAAGGGATGGGGGCGCTCGGTGTCGAGACCGACCCGCAGGCCAGAACAACGGCTGTCGCCGCGCTGCTCCAGCAGGTCGGCCTGTCGGATGAGGCCATCGACCGTTACCCACACGAATTCTCCGGCGGCCAGCGCCAGCGCATCGCCATCGCCCGTGCTCTCGCCGTGCAGCCGGAACTGCTCATCTGCGACGAGCCGACCTCGGCGCTCGATGTCTCGGTGCAGGCGCAAATCCTCAACCTGCTCAAAAAACTGCAGGCTGACCTCGGCGTTGCCTACCTGTTCATCACGCACAACTTCGCCGTAGTCGAATATCTGGCCCACGACGTTGCCGTCATGTACCTCGGCCGCATCGTCGAGCAGGGCAGGGCGGAAGAGGTCCTGCGTTCGCCGCGGCACCCCTACACGCAAGCCTTGTTGTCAGCCATTCCGGCGCCGCATCTGGATGGTCACACCGAGGTTATCCGGCTACCCGGCGAAACGCCGTCACCGGCCAATCCGCCGAGTGGTTGCCATTTCCACCCGCGTTGCCCGCAGGCGATGGACGTTTGCCGGCTGAGTTATCCGGCCGTGACCGGGCTTTCAGGAACGCACACCGTCAGCTGCCATCTGGTCGGCTGAGTTAACGGCGTTTGCCTTTGGCTGGCTTGGTGGCACTAGCTTTGGCTGATTTGGCCGCGCCAGCTTTTGGTTTGCTGTTGCCTGCAGCCTTGGCCGTTGATTTTCCCGCCTTGCCCTGTTTGGCGCCAAGCTTGTTTCCGTCGGGTTCGGCCTTGCCGCACTTCTTCGCTGCGCGCTTGCCCTTGCCTGTCTTGCCGCAGCGCGCCGAGGGCTCCGGTTCGATGATGTGCTGCGGGGCTGAGGTATTCAGCATGGCGTTCAGGCTGGCCGAACTACCGCTACCGGGTACCAGCAGGGTCGAACCGGCTCCGAGGCGGACCCTTTCCGAAAGACCGTTGGCCCGGGCCAGTTCGCCGGGCGTTGTGTCGAAATTGGCGGCGATGCGGTCCAGTCGTTCCGGTGCGGTCAGGGTGTAGGCTTGCCATTGCGTCAGCGGTGCCTCGGCATTCTGCAGGTTGCTGCGGAACGCATCGAGTTTGTCGGTCGGAATCACGATGGGGGTGGAAGCCTTGATGACCGGGCGGTTATGTGAGGGGTTGAGGCGCTGGAATTCCTCGATTGTCATGTTGGCCATGCGGGCAGCTGTCTTGACGTCCATCGGGCGCCGCGTTTCCAGCGTCGCGAAATAGGGTTCGTTGGGGATCATCGGCAAATCAAGGTGGGCGACCAGCGCCGGGTTGCCGAGAATGTTCTTGAGCGCCTGCAGCTTGGGGACGTAATGCCGGGTTTCGTTCGGCATGGTCAGATTCGGGTAGTCGGTCGGCAGGCCGCGCGACTCGTTCTTGCCAATGGCCCGCTTGACCGCGCCCTCGCCCCAGTTGTACGAGGCCAGCGCCAGATGCCAGTCGCCATGCATTTCATAGATGGCCTGTAGATAATCGAGTGCTGCATTGGTCGATGACACGACGTCGCGCCGCTCGTCGCGCCACCAGTTCTGTTCGAGATTGAAGCGCTTGCCGGTGGCCGGGATGAACTGCCACAGGCCGGCGGCGTGCGCCGGTGAGTAGGCGTTCGGGTTGAACGAACTCTCGACCATAGGCAACAGCGCCAGTTCGGTTGGCATGCCGCGAGCCTCAAGCTCTTCAACGATGTGATGCAGATAGGGCCTGCTGCGCGCAAGCATGCGGCGCAGTGCGTCGGGACGGTTCTGGTACCACTGCTGGTAGTGCAGGACCAGGTCGTCGTTGAGGTCGGTCATCGCGAATCCGTTGCGGATGCGCTCCCACAGGTTGGTCGAATGCAGCGTAAGGTCGATGGTGGCCGGCAACTGTGGCGTCGAGTGCATTTCGTGGACGGTCAGCACGTCGTCGGCAAGCAGACCCGGTTCGGCCAGCGATGGCATGTTCAGCGACGGGAAGCTCGTTCCGTCCACCTCGTCGGCCAGCGAAGGAGTGGAAAGCGTCAATAAAGCTGCGCCAAGAATTGCGGCAATGATTTGGCGGACAGGCGACAGGACGCTGCGATGCTGCATGAATTGGGCTCCTGGCACTGACGAATCGACTAAGCCGGCGATTATACCCCGGTGAGGAAAGTCCATTTTTCGCAGGTGAACTAAAAAGACCAGCCTGGGCTGGTCTTCAAGTAGTTGGCGGAGTGGACGGGACTCGAACCCGCGACCCCCGGCGTGACAGGCCGGTATTCTAACCAACTGAACTACCACTCCGCGCTAAAACCTTGGCGTCCCCACGGGGATTCGAACCCCGGTTACCGCCGTGAAAGGGCGGTGTCCTAGGCCTCTAGACGATGGGGACCCGGACTTTCAGTACTGCCTAGTTCGGCGCTTGGTGGAGGTACGCGGGATCGAACCGCGGACCTCTTGCATGCCATGCAAGCGCTCTCCCAGCTGAGCTATACCCCCACATTCGAGAGACAGCCGAACTATCTGGATACGAGGCATTTGCCTCCTACCCGAAAAAAAACCGGACGGGTCCGGTTTTCTTAAACGTTGGCGGAGTGGACGGGACTCGAACCCGCGACCCCCGGCGTGACAGGCCGGTATTCTAACCAACTGAACTACCACTCCATTTACTACCAAAACCTTGGCGTCCCCACGGGGATTCGAACCCCGGTTACCGCCGTGAAAGGGCGGTGTCCTAGGCCTCTAGACGATGGGGACCCGGACTGTTTTCTTTCGCACTTTTGGTGGAGGTACGCGGGATCGAACCGCGGACCTCTTGCATGCCATGCAAGCGCTCTCCCAGCTGAGCTATACCCCCGCCGCGAAAGAAGGCCGCATTATAGGGACCTGCTTGGTCCTTGTAAAGGGCCTTTCGCGATTTTTCAGAGATGTTTCGACAGAGCCACGACAACGTGGTCGCGACCGATCATCTCGACCAGAGCGTCAACCGAGGGCGCCTGCGCCGTTCCGGTCAGGATGATGCGCAGCGGCATGGCCAGCTTGGGCATTTTCAAGCCGTGCTTGCCAATGACTTCCTTGACCAGCGCATTGATCGCCGGTGTTTCCCAGGCGACGGTGGCGAGGCCGGAAACAAAATCTGCCAGGGCCGGAAGGGCTTCTGCTGAGAGGTGCTGGGCGAGCAATTCCGGATTGGCTTCGGCCTTGGTGTAGAACACCTCGACGGCATCGGCCAGCACATTTAACGTATTGCTGCGGTCGACATATAAAACGACTGCTTTTTCCAGATCAGGGCCGGCGCTGGTGTCGACGCCGCGTGCAGTCAGAATGGCCTTGATCCGTGCGGTGAGTTCGGCCGGAGGTGTCAGCTTCATGTAGTGCTGGTTCAGCCACAACAACTTCTCGGTGTTGAACTGGGCGGCTGAGGCGGTGATGTGGTCGAGATCGAACCATTCGACGAACTGCTGGCGCGAGAACACTTCTTCATCGCCGTGCGACCAGCCGAGGCGGGCGAGGTAGTTGATCACGGCCTCGGGCAGGAAGCCGTCTTCGTCATACTGCATGACTGAAACCGCGCCATGGCGCTTCGACAGCTTGGCACCATCGTCACCGAGGATCATCGACAGGTGGGCGTAGGTCGGCACTTCGGCGCCTAAAGCGGCGAGGATGTTGATCTGGCGTGGCGTGTTGTTGACGTGGTCGTCGCCACGGATGACGTGGGTGATGCCCATGTCCCAGTCGTCGACGCAGACGCAGAAATTGTAGGTCGGCGTGCCGTCGGCGCGGGCGATGATCAGGTCATCCAGTTCGGTGTTGGCAAATTCGATGCGACCCTTGACCTGGTCATCCCAGGCGACGACGCCGCCCTGCGGATTCTTGAAGCGAACGACTGGCGGGATGTCGGCCGGTGCTGCAGGCAACGTCTTGCCTGCTTCAGGGCGCCAGCGGCCGTCGTAGCGCGGCTTTTCTTTCTTCGCTTCCTGCTCGGCGCGCAGGGCATCGAGTTCTTCGCGGCTGGTGTAGCAGTAATAGGCGCTGCCGTTGGCCAGCATCTGCTGGATCACTTCCTTGTAACGCTCCATCCGCTGCATCTGGTAGAACGGACCTTCATCGTGCTCCAGACCCAGCCACTGCATACCGTCGAGAATGGCCTGGACGGCTTCCGGCGTCGAACGGGCAACATCGGTGTCCTCGATGCGCAGGATGAAAGTCCCGCCATGGCGTCGGGCATAGGCCCAAGAAAACAGTGCGGTGCGGGCGCCACCGATATGAAGATAACCGGTGGGGCTGGGAGCAAAACGGGTGCGGACAGGCTTCATGGGATGCGTAATCTATGCAGAAACAAAGAGTGCTATTCTAGCCGACCCGCGTTTGACCGGCTTGGCGACTTATGGTTAAATGCGCCCCTCTCAAGTGGGCGGTTAGCTCAGCGGTAGAGCACTGCCTTCACACGGCAGGGGTCACTGGTTCGATCCCAGTACCGCCCACCATTCAAGAGAAAACAGAAACCCGCTCAGCGCAAAGCTTGGCGGGTTTTTTGTTTTTAGGTTCCTACGGTCAACCGGAAAAAACGGCTAAAAATGAAATCGTCGAAGCGCGCCTATTTTTTGACCAGCCACCACGACATCCAGCGCGATAGTCGTGGCATCACCAGGTAGGACATCGCCAGCGCGACCAGGGAGGTAAAAACGGCGGTTCTGAGCAGGAAAGGCCAGCTGGCTAGGAGTGGCGAGACCAGCCAGAGCAGGAGCGAGACGGTCGGGAATATGCCCAGCCAGCTGACAAAGGTCATTCGCCATTTCGCTGGCGGGCGGCTGGCCGGAATGGCGGTGGGTGCGAACCAGGCGTCGAGGCCGGTGAGCAGGCGGTATTCCGGATCGCCTTCGGCGACGGCGCGCAGTCGTTCTTGCCAGAGGGCGCGCTGGGGCGAGCCGTTCCAGCGGTCGAGGTCGGCTTCGGTGGCGAAACGCTGGAGTATCTGGTATTCGCCGCCGGCGTCTTCCGGCGGGATGAGCTGGGCGGCAAGATAGCCGGGAAAGCCGCTGGCATCGGCAAACATGGCGCGGATCAGCGCTTCGTAGGCCTCTTCGCAGCCCGGCTTTGCCTTGCGGCGGACGACGCGAACCAGTGGTTCGCTCATGGCGTGTTGCGCTTCAGTCGGTATTGCAGTTGGGGGCGGGTAATGCCGAGAACGCGGGCGGCGCCGGCCAGATTGCCATCGGAGCGTTTGACGGCTTCGGTCAGCAGTTCCTCTTCGAGTTGTTCGAGTGACATGCCACTCGAAATGATCGAGTCGAGCAGGCTGGAACTGCACTTTTTGGCTTTGCCCTGTTCCAGCGAGCCCGATGCGGAAATGGCGGATTCCCACGATTTCGCTTCGCTGACGTGCGTGAACAGGTGTTCCAGTTCGATCCAGCCGCCTTGCGGGGCGAGGATGACGCCGCGCTCGATCATGTTTTCCAGCTCCCGGACATTGCCCGGCCACGGGTAACCTTTCATCGCCTGCAGCGTCTTGTCGGTGACGCCGAGCAGGCGTTTTTCATGCAGCGTCGAGAAGCGGCCGAGCATCGCTTCGACCAGCGGCTGAATGTCGGCGACCCGCTCGCGCAGCGGCGGAATGGTGACCGGATAGACGTTCAGACGATAGTAAAGGTCGGAGCGGAAACGACCTTCCTTGACGGCATTGGCCAGATCGACATTGGTCGCCGCAACCAGCCGGATATTGACCTTGCGCGTCCGGTCGTCGCCGAGGCGCTCGATTTCACCTTCCTGCAGCACACGCAGCAGTTTGGCCTGGGCGGCCAGCGGCAATTCGCCGATTTCGTCGAGAAACAGCGTGCCGCCATCGGCCCGTTCGAACTTGCCCATACGCGAGCTTTGCGCGCCCGTGAATGCCCCTTTTTCGACGCCGAACAGTTCTGATTCGATCAGGTCGTGGGGCAGGGCGGCACAGTTGATGGCGACGAAGGGGCCTTGCCGGCGTGAACTTTCCTGATGCAGGGCGCGGGCAAAGCGTTCCTTGCCGACGCCGGTTTCGCCAAGAAGCAGGACGGTGACCGAGGTGCGCGATGCCTTGGAAACGAGTTCCTGGGCTTGCTTGAAACCGTTCGAGATGCCGACCAGTTGTGGCGTTTGCACGTTTTGCGTGATCGTCGTGCGGAGGTACTCGACCTGGGTGCGCAGCTCCATCAAGTGGTTGAGCATGGGGTCGGACTGGAAGTAACTGGCGTGTTCTTCCGCATCCTCCCATTCCTCGAGCGGCTTGCCGACGATCCGGCAGTGGTTGTCACCGCAGGCGACGCACTCGACTTCCTTGAACAGGATGAATTTGCCGACGAAGGCCGAGGTGTAACCCGAGGCGTAGCCGATTTGCGACCAGCAGACCGGCTCGCTCGAACGGCCGAATTCCTTCATGTGGACGTCCTGTTCCCAGGAGTTTTCCCAGAGAAATTCACCCTCGAAACTGCCGGTTTCGATGTCCATTTTGAGGTTGACCGGGGTAACCCGGACGATGCCTTCGAGCATGTGCAACTGCGGGCCCGTGAAAAACGCGTCCTGCAGCGACTGATGGGCGCGGATCCGCTTGGCCAGCTCGGCATCGCGCACGCCGGAGGCGTAGCCCATGCGGGTCAGGATGCGGCGCGTCTGGGCCTGCCCGACCGAATCCATGAGTTCCCTGCGCAGCGTGCCCAGGGCGGCCGTGTGCATGAGGATCATCCGGCTTTCGCCGAGCCAGATCGTGCCGTCGTTTTCGCAAAACTTGACCAGCGTTCGCAGGTCGTTGGATTCCGGGTAACGGATCGTACTCATCTTGTCTCTCTACCGTTGCGTGTCCTGGTTGCGGACGGCAATCGTTTTTATGTCAGCGACGCCGCTGGGCGACGTCGGCCGGTACTGCTTTCGGCAATGTGGTGCACCAAAATAATTCTCGAGATTATTTCATGGTTCTGAGATTTTGTGGGAGCACCGGGCGTTGCCTATCACCTTTGTCAAGTATAGGCGGGTCACACCCTCAACAGCGTCGCCCGGGTGACATGCGCGCGCGGAATTGACGTCATTGGCGTCTTGCTGCAATTGATCATTTGATTAACTGACAGTAAATCATTTGATCAAAACGTAATTATCGGCAAATCAAAAAATTCTCGATAATTTGCATATTGCAATAAAAACAGTACGTTGCATCTCTGGCACGCTCCTTGAGTAAGAGATGGTCTCGACGCAGTAGCGAAAGCGTCGTCATCAGGAGAAAGCAGCATGGGGCAAGAGAACGGTTTTCAGGCGGGCGTCACCTTCGATCCGAAGCGTCGCTACGTCCGCGTTTGCGAGCAGCGGCCGGACGGTTTCATCGAATTCGAGTTTGCCATCGGCGACCCGGCGCTCTGTGTCGAACTCATGCTGCCGGAAGCGGCTTTCCATGAGTTCTGCCTGGCCAATGCCGTCATCGTCCTTGATCCGGCCACGCCCGGTCAGGGCGATTGGGCGGCACGTTTGAATTCGGCGTCGCAACAGCAAATAGCCGACGCCGGCTAACCATCCCGATAGAGGGAATATAAGAGGAGACATCTATGGAAATTGATCTGCGTACAGTCGCCATCAAGCCGTTGCGACACACCTTCGATCACATCGCGCGGCGCTTCGGCGACAAGCCGGCCAGCCGCTACCAAGAAGGCACCTACGATATCCAGCAGACGGATATCTTCCACTACCGCCCGATGTGGGAGCCGGACAAGATCCTGTTCGACAAGAGCCGCACCAAGGTTCAGATGAAGGACTGGTACGCGCTCAAAGACCCGCGCCAGTTCTACTACGGCGCCTGGACGATTGCCCGTTCGCGTCAGCAGGACGCCGCTGAGTCGAGCTTCGACATGATCGAAGAGCGCGGCCTGGCCGACATCGTTCCGGATGAAATCAAGCAAACCGCCCTGGCCGTTCTGGTCCCGCTGCGCCACGTCGAGTGGGGCGGCAACATGGGCAATTCCTATATTTCCGCCTACGGTTACGGCACGGCAATTACCCAGCCCTGCCTCTACCACGCCATGGATCACCTCGCCGTGGCCCAGTACCTGACCCGTATCGGTCTGGTCCTGGATGGCCCGGAAGCGCTCGACATGGCCAAGGATGCCTGGATGGAAGCCGCGATGTGGCAGCCGATGCGCCAGCACGTGGAAAACGTCCTCGTCGTTCAGGACTGGTTCGAGATTTTCGTTGCCCAGAACCTCGTGCTCGAAGGCCTGACCTATCCGCTCATTTACGACTACCTCGACGGTGATTTCTCGGCCAATGGCGGCACGGTCATTTCGATGATGACCCGCTTCATGGGCGAGTGGTCTACCGAAACTGCCAAGTGGGTTGATGCCCAGATCAAGGTGGCGGCTGCCGAGTCGGCCGAGAACAAGGCTCTGATCAGCGACTGGGTCAAACAGTATCGCCCGCTCGTGCTCGCCGCGCTGGCCCCCATCGCCCAGCGCGCCTTTGGCGACCAGGCCGAAACGGTGCTCGCCGAAGTGACTGCCCAGTTCAACGCCCGCTGCACCAAATCCGGCCTCGCCGTCTAGGAATCCCCATGTCCAAAGTATTTATCGCTTTTCAAACGAATGAAGACACCCGCCCGATCATCGAGGCGGTGCTAGCCGACAACCCGCATGCCGTGGCCAACGAATCGCCGGCCATGGTCAAGATCGATGCCGAAGGTGAGCTGGTCATCAAGCGCGCCAGCATCGAAGAGCTGATCGGCCGCGATTTCGACCTGCAGGAACTGCAGATCAACCTCATCACCATTTCTGGCCACCTCGACGAAGACGACGACGAATTCAAGTTGTCCTGGCTGAACTGATTTAGGAGACGAACATGGATATGAACGTTAAAAAGAAGAAGCTGGGCCTCAAGGAAAAATACGCCCACATGACCCGCGGCCTCGACTGGCAGACCAGCTACCAGCCGATGGACAAGGTCTTCCCGCAGGCGACCTTCGAAGGCATCAAGATTCACGACTGGGACAAGTGGGAAGACCCGTTCCGCCTGACCATGGATGCCTACTGGAAATATCAGGCCGAGAAGGAGCGCAAGCTGTACGCCGTGCTCGACGCCTTTGCCCAGAACAACGGTCACCTTGGCATCACCGATGCGCGCTACCTCAATGCCGTCAAACTATTCCTGACCGGTATTTCACCGCTCGAATATGTCGCGCACCGTGGTTTCGCTGCCGCCGGCCGCAACTTCCCGGGCGTCGGTCCGCGTGTCGCCTGCCTGATGCAGTCGGTCGATGAAATCCGCCACGCCCAGACGCAGATCCACGCCATCTCGAATTACAACAAGCACTACGACGGTTTCCATGACTTCAAGCACATGCTTGAGCGCGTCTGGTATCTCTCGGTGCCCAAGTCCTTCTTCGACGATGCCTTCAGTGCCGGGCCGTTCGAGTGGATGATCGCCATCGGCTTCAGCTTCGAATATGTGCTGACCAACCTGCTCTTCGTGCCCTTCATGTCCGGTGCCGCCTACAACGGCGACATGGCGACGGTGACCTTCGGTTTCTCGGCCCAGTCCGACGAAGCGCGGCACATGACGCTCGGCCTCGAGTGCATCAAGTTCATGCTCGAGCAGGACCCGGACAATCTGCCCATCGTCCAGAAGTGGATCGACAAATGGGCCTGGCGCGGCATCCGCGTGCTGTCGCTGGTCGGCATGATGATGGACTACATGCTGCCGAAGCGCGTCATGAGCTGGAAGGAAGCCTGGGAAATCTATTTCGAGCAGAACGGTGGCGCACTATTCGCCGACCTGGCGCGCTACGGCATCAAGGTGCCGGAATGCCTGACCCAGTGCACCGAGGACAAGGAACACATCTCCCATCAAGCCTGGGCGACCTTCTACCAGTACGGCGGCGCTGCCGCTTTCCACACCTGGATGCCGAACGACGAGGAAATGGACTGGCTGTCGGCCAAGTACCCGAACACCTTCGACAAGTACTACCGCGCCCGCTTCACCCACTGGCGTGACGAGGCCGAGAAGGGCAACCGTTTCTACAGCAACACGCTGCCCATGCTCTGCCAGGTCTGCCAGATCCCGATGCTGTTCACCGAGCCAGGCGACCCGACCAAGATCTGCTATCGCGAATCCGAGTACGAAGGCGAGAAGTACCACACCTGTTCGGACGGCTGTAAGCACATCTTCGACGACGAGCCGGAGAAGTACACCCAGGCCTGGCTGCCGGTGCACCAGATTTATCAGGGCAACTGCTTCCCGGAAGGCACCGACCCGACCGCCGAAGGTTTCGACCCGCTGGCTGCCGTGCTCGACTGGTACCACTTCAACAATGGCCACGACAACCTCGATTTCGAGGGCTCGCGTGACCAGGCCAACTTTGCCGCCTGGCGCGGCATGGCGACCAAAAACACCTGATCGTTCTAGATGAAGGGAAGGCGGCGATGACCGTCGCCTTCCCTGATAAAAAGGAGACAAACATGGCTGTACAAGCTCTGAAAGACTACAAATTTCCCCCGGCTGACTCAGTCGACAAGTTCCATGGCGCCCAGTTGCTCTACGTCGGTTGGGACGACCACCTGATGTTCTGCGCCCCGTTCGCCTATTGCCTGCCGCCGAACACCCCGTTCAGCGACCTGTGCCAAAAATTCATGGCGCATTCCTTCGGCTATCACCCGGACTGGAAAAGCGTTGATTTCAGCAAGGTGACCTGGCTGAAATCTGGTCAGCCGTGGCAGCCGGACATGAGCAAGACGCTGGCCGAGCTGGGGCTCAAGCACAAGGACGTGCTGCGTTTCCAGACGCCGGGCCTCAAGGGCATCAACGGCAGCTGTTCCTGAGCCGGGGGCGTCATGAGTTACGAACTGACCATTGAGCCGCTCGGCCAGACCATCGAAGTCGAGGATGGTCAAACCATTCTCGACGCTGCCCTGCGCGCCGGTATATACCTGCCGCACGCCTGTTGTCACGGCCTGTGTGCCACCTGCAAGGTGCAGGTGCTGGACGGCGAAATCGATCACGGTGAAGCCTCGACCTTTGCCCTGATGGATTTCGAGCGGGAAGAGGGCAAGACGCTGGCCTGCTGCTGCCGGCTGGAGTCCGATACGGTGATCGAAGCTGAGATCGAGGAAGATCCCGATTCGCGCAACCTGCCGGTGCAGGACTATGAAGGCGAAGTGGTCCGCATCGAGGCTCTGACGCCGACCATCCGCGGCATCTGGCTAAAGCTGGACCGGCCCATGGAGTTCCAGGCCGGGCAATATATCAATCTCGAGGTGCCTTCGCTTGACGGGCAGTCCCGCGCTTTTTCGCTGGCCAATTCGCCGCAGAGCGGCGACATCATCGAACTGAACGTGCGCATCGTGCCGGGCGGCCAGGTCACGACCTGGCTGCACGAGAAGCTGGAAGTCGGCGAAAAGCTCAAGCTGACCGGTCCTTACGGCCGTTTCTTCGTCAAGAAGTCGGCCAATCTGCCGCTGGTTTTCATGGCCGGTGGCTCCGGTTTATCGAGCCCGAAATCGATGATCGAGGACTTGCTGGCCGAAGGCTTCGATCTGCCGATGACCCTGGTGTACGGTCAGCGCAGCCGCGACGAGCTGTATTACGACGCCGAGTTCCGCGACCTGGCCGAAAAGCACGCCAACTTCACCTATGTTCCTGCGTTGTCCAGTGAGCCGGAAGGTTCCGACTGGAGCGGTGCTCGCGGCTTCGTGCATGAGGCGGCGAAGGCGCACTTCAACAACGATTTTCGGGGCCAAAAGGCTTACCTGTGTGGGCCGCCGGCGATGATCGAAGCCTGTATCAGCACGCTGATGCAGGGCCGGCTGTTCGAGCGCGACATCTACATGGAGAAATTCTTCTCTGCGGCAGATGCCTCCCAGCAACTCAAAAGCCCCTTGTTCAAGAACATCTGAACGGGGCCGGGAGCGATCAATGATCTATTACAACGTGCTGATCGAGGAAACCGGCGAGAGCTTTCGTTGCTCGCCGACCGAATCGCTACTCGTCGGGATGGAACGCCTCGGCAAGAAGGGCATTCCGGTCGGTTGTCGGGGCGGTGGTTGCGGCGTCTGCAAGGTCGAGATCACAGCCGGCACTTACCTCAAGCGGGTGATGAGCCGCGAATACGTCAGTGTCGAGGACGAGGCGGCAGATCGCGTGCTGGCCTGCCGGGTGCGGCCGACCAGCGACATCAGCCTGAAGGTGATCGGCAAGATGGCTAAAAACGTCTATCGGTCGCCGCTCCAGGCGGCACCGACGACGCTCACGGCTTAGACAGCAGCTGGCGCCGACCAGCCCGGTCGGCGCCACTCATTTCTACGGTCAACCGTAAAAAATAGCCAATTTTGAAATGTGGCCAGCAGCGTTCAGGCCGCCAGTTTTTCGTTCAACTGGTCTTTCGGAATCTGCTCGATGGAGCGGAAGGTGAGCCGGATGTGCTCGCCGAGGATCGCGGTGGCCTTGTCGGCATCGCGGGCCATGGCCGCCTGCATCAGGGCTTCGTGTTCGGCATGGATGTCGCGCGGAATCGGCTTCAGGTAAAGCGACAGGCGGCGATAGCGTTCGGCCTGCTGATAGAGGATGGAGAGGAAATGCTTGAGCCAGCGCGAAGGACAAGCCGAAATCAGCACCTCATGGAAGATCCGGTTGCGTTCTTCCCACTCTTCCCGGTCATCGCTGCCGATGCGTTTTTCTTCGGCCTTGGTGAGGCGGTGGAAGGCAGCGAGCAGGTCACCTTCCCAGGCATCGTCGCCCATGGTGATCGACTGGCGCAGGGCCTCGCATTCGAGCATGACGCGGGTTTGGGTGATATCGCCGAAGTCTTCGAGGGACACCGGCGCGACGCGGAAGCCGCGCTGGCCCTGGCTGACGACGAGGGCATCGGAAATGAGCAGCGAAAGCGCTTCGCGCAGGGTGCCGGCACCGACGCCGTAGTCATCCTTGAGGTGCTCGACCCGGAGTTTTTCTCCGGGGGCGAGGTGGCCTTCGATGATGTCGCGACGCAGGGCGCGGTAGGCAGATTCGACCAGTGTTTTCGGTTCGGCCATGAGGCTGTCGCCGGTTGATGTGTTGTTGTTAGCCATGACGTGTGGGTTCGGTTCAGTGGTTTGACCAGATGGTGAAATTCTACCCTGATCGAAAGAATTTTCATGGTTTTTAAAAATCTCGAGAAAAAGTATTGACTTCGAGATTCGTTGTAAATATCGTAATGGTAAATCGATTGCGCAGATTTTTGTGTGATCGACAAACTCAAAAAACAGGAGAAGACAAATGGCAATGACTGGTGTTTTACGTCCCGGACACGCTCAGATGCGGGTGCTCGACATTGAAGAAAGCGTTGATTTCTACTCGAAGGTGCTGGGCTTGATCGAAACCGGTCGTGATGCCCAAGGCCGTGTTTATTTCAAGACCTGGGAAGAGCGCGATCACAACAGCGTGATCCTGCGTCAGGCCGATACCGCCGGCATCGACTTCTTCGCCTTCAAGGTCGATAGCGATGCGACGCTGGCCAAGTTCGAGAAGGATCTGAACGCCTACGGCGTTCCCACACGGCGCATTGAGGCCGGCGAGCTGCTCGAAACCGGCGAGCGCGTGCGCTTCACGCTGCCGACCGGCCACGACATCGAGCTGTATTCGCAAAAGACGGCCATTGGCAACGACATGGGCGAACTCAATCCGGAAGCCTGGTGTGCCTCCGCCGAAAAGGGCATCGCCCCGATCCGCCTCGACCACTGCCTGCTTTACGGTCCGGACATTGAAAAGGCCCAGGCCATCTTCCAGGACGTCCTCGGCTTCTATCTGGTCGAACACATCGCGCTCGACGACAGCCAGGATCTGGCGATCTGGCTGTCGTGCTCGACCAAGGCCCATGACATCGCTTTCGTCCGTCATCCGGAACCGGGCAAGCTGCACCACGTTTCCTTCCTGCTCGAAACCTGGGAACAGGTGCTGCGCGCCGCCGACCTGATGTCGATGAACCGCGTCTCCATCGACATCGGCCCGACACGTCACGGCGTCACCCGCGGCACGACGATTTACGCCTTCGACCCGAACGGCAATCGCTTCGAAACCTTCTGCGGCGGCAACTATGCCTACCCCGATCAGAAGGCAACGAAGTGGACCATGGATGAAGTCGGCGCTGCCGTGTTCTATCACGACCGCAAGCTCAATGACCGCTTCCTGACCGTCGTGACCTGATGCAAGTCGCCGTCAGCCAAGCCGGGATTTCAGCCGAGGCGGCTGCGGCCGCCTGTTCGGCGGCCGTGGCCCACGCCACGGCCAACGGCTGGAAGATCAATGTCGCCGTGGTTGATCGCGGCGGCAACCTGATGGCCTTCCTGCGCATGCCCGGCGCCTTCATCCACTCGATCGATATCGCCATTGACAAGGCCTTTACCTCGGCCAGCTTTGGCTTTCCGACCAAGGCCTGGATGGGGGCAATCGGTCACGACGAAGGGATGAAGCTGGGCTTTTCGGCCCAGCCGCGGTTGATCGTTTTTGGTGGCGGTTTGCCGGTGGGTTCGGGCGATTGGCTCGGCGGCATCGGCGTTTCCGGTGCTTCTGAAGCACAGGACGAAGAATGTGCGCGGGCCGGGCTAGCCGCCATCGGTCTGGCTTAAGAACAGCAAACAAAAAAGGAAAACAAGGGAATGAAGCAAATCCTGAATTTCATCAACGGCGAATTCGTCTCGACGGCAAAGCAGTTCGAGAAGCGTACGCCGCTCGATAACTCGATCATCGGCATGGTGCACGAAGCCGGCAAGCTTGAAGTCGATGCCGCCGTCCAGGCCGCCCACGATGCCCTGCGCGGCCCGTGGGGCAAGATGACCGTCGTCGAGCGCACCGACATCCTGAACAAGGTGGCCGACGAAATTACCCGCCGCTTCGACGAGTTCCTCGACGCCGAATGCGCCGATACCGGCAAGCCGAAGAGCCTCGCTTCGCACATCGACATCCCGCGCGGCGCCGCCAACTTCAAGATATTCGCCGACGTCATCAAAAATGCGCCGACCGAATTCTTCGAAATGGCGACGCCGGATGGCAAGGGCGCGCTGAACTACGCGATTCGCCGCCCGGTTGGCGTCGTCGGTGTGGTTTGTCCGTGGAACCTGCCGCTGCTGCTCATGACCTGGAAGGTCGGCCCGGCGCTGGCCTGTGGCAACACCGTTGTCGTCAAGCCGTCGGAAGAAACACCGTCGACTGCCACGCTGCTCGGCGAAGTGATGAATGCCTGTGGCGTGCCCAAGGGTGTCTATAACGTTGTGCATGGTTTCGGCCCGAATTCGGCCGGCGAATTCCTGACCACCAACCAGAATGTCAACGCCATCACCTTCACCGGCGAAACGCGTACCGGCGAGATCATCAACAAGGCAGCGGCGCATGGCTCGCGCCCGGTGTCGCTCGAAATGGGCGGCAAGAATCCGGGTATCGTTTTCGCCGATGCCGACCTCGATGTCGCCATCGAAGCCACCCTGCGCTCCTGCTTCGCCAACTGCGGCCAGGTTTGTCTGGGAACCGAGCGGGTCTATGTCGAGCGTCCGATTTTCGACGAGTTCGTCGCCCGCATGAAGGTCGGCGCTGAGAAGCTCAAGCTCGGCGTGCCGAGCGATCCGGCCACCAATATGGGGCCGCTGGTCAGCCAGGAACATCGCGACAAGGTGTTGTCGTATTACAAGAAGGCCGTCGACGAAGGTGCGACGGTCGTTACCGGCGGCGGTATTCCGAAAATGCCGGGCGAACTGGCCAATGGCGCCTGGGTGCAGCCGACCATCTGGACCGGTCTGGATGACAACGCCACGGTTGTCCGCGAGGAAATCTTCGGACCCTGTACGACGATCATGCCCTTCGACAGCGAAGACGAAGTCATCAAGCGCGCCAACAACACGACCTACGGTCTGGCCGCCTCGGTGTTCACGCAGAACATCAACCGTGCTCACCGCGTCGCCGCGCAGATGGAAGTTGGTCTGGTCTGGGTCAACAGCTGGTTCCTGCGCGACTTGCGCACACCGTTCGGCGGCGCCAAGCAGTCCGGCATAGGCCGCGAAGGCGGCGTCCATTCGCTTGAGTTCTACACCGAACTCAAGAACGTCTGCATCAAGCTGTAAGGTGTCGAGCGTGTCCGCAAACTCCCCTGAAATCGGTCGCCGAATCTTGGCGGGCGGCATTGAAACCAACTACCACGATGTCGGTAGCGGGGCGCCGGTGCTGCTCATCCACGGTTCCGGGCCGGGGGTGACGGCGTGGGCCAACTGGCGCCTGGTTCTGCCGGAACTAGCCAAGACCTGCCGCGCCATCGCGCCGGACATGGTCGGCTTCGGCTATACCGAGCGGCCGGCCGGCATTCAGTACAGCACCGATGGCTGGGTCGATCACGCCATTGGCCTGCTCGATGCGCTGGGTATCGAACAAACCGACCTGATCGGCAATTCCTTCGGTGGCGCGATAGCGCTGGCGCTGGCCATTCGCTATCCGCAGCGCGTGCGCCGGCTGGTGCTGATGGGCAGCGTTGGTGTGCCCTTCGACATTACGCCGGAACTCGACGCGGTGTGGGGTTACGAGCCGTCGCTCGCTGCGATGCGCGGCCTGCTCGACATCTTCGCCCACGACCGCAGCCTGGTTAACGACGAACTCGCCGAGTTGCGCTATCAGGCCAGCATCCGGCCCGGTTTCCAGGAATCCTTTTCGGCCATGTTCCCGGCCCCGCGTCAGCGTTGGGTCGATGCCATGGCCAGTGCCGAGGCGGACATCCGGGCGATCAAACACAAGACGCTGGTCATTCACGGCCGCGACGACCGAGTCATTCCGCTGAGCAATTCCCTGACCCTGAACTGCTGGATCGACGACTCGCAGCTGCATGTTTTCGGGCGCTGCGGGCATTGGGTCCAGATCGAACACAACCGCGAATTTAACCAGCTGGTCAGCAACTTCCTGGCCGAATAAAGAGAAAACATCATGGAACAATCGCAAATCACCCAACTCGGCGACGAACTCTACGCAGCCCTGGTCGCTGGCAAGACGGTCAGCCCGCTGACCTCGCGCGGCTTCGACATCACCATCGAGGACGCCTACCACATCCAGCAGCAGATGCTGTCGCGCCGTCTAGCCAAGGGTGAACGCGTCATCGGCAAGAAGATCGGCGTCACCAGCAAGCCGGTCATGAATATGCTCGGCGTCCATCAACCCGACTTCGGCTACCTGCTCGACGGCATGGTCTACAACGAAGGCGAATCCATCGAAATGAGCACGCTGATCCAGCCCAAGGCCGAAGGTGAAATCGCCTTCCTGCTCAAGAAGGATCTGCAAGGCCCGGGCGTCACTGCAGCCGACGTGCTGGCCGCCACCGAAGGCGTCATGGCCTGCTTCGAAATCGTTGATTCGCGCATCACCGACTGGAAAATCAAGATCCAGGACACCGTCGCCGACAACGCCTCCTGCGGCGTCTTCGTGCTCGGCGACCAGCTCGTTGATATCAGCAACATCGACCTCGGTCTGTGCGGCATGGTCCTCGAAAAGAACGGCGAAATCGTCGTTACCGGCGCCGGCGCCGCCACCATGGGTCATCCGGTCAATGCCATGGTCTGGCTCGCCAATACGCTGGGCAAGCTGGGCATTGCCCTCAAGGCTGGCGACATCGTGCTGTCCGGCGCGATGGGTGCCATGGTGCCGGTGGTCAAGGGCGACAACCTGCGCATGACCATCGGCGGCCTCGGCGGCTGCTCGGTGCGTTTCATCTAAGCCGGCGGCCCGAAATGGACCTCCAGATACATTCCAAAATTGCCGTAATTTCCGGGTCGACCGTGGGAATCGGCTTTGCTATTGCCATCGAGCTGGCTCGGGAAGGCGCCCGGGTGGTGATCAACGGTCGCAGCCAGAAAAGTGTCGATGCAGCGGTTTCCCGGCTGCGTTCGCTGGTGGCCGGTGCTGACGTAAAGGGCGTGGCGGCAGATCTGTCCACGGCTGAAGGTTGCCAGCTTCTGTTCGCTGCCTGTCCGCAGGCCGACATTCTGGTCAACAACCTCGGCATCTTCGACCCGGTACCTTTCGACGCCATTCCCGACAGCGAATGGCAACGCTTCTTCGACATCAATGTGATGAGCGGCGTTCGTCTGGCCCGCCATTATCTGCCGGCCATGAAGGCGGCCAACTGGGGACGTATCGTTTTCATCTCCAGCGAGTCGGGCGTGAACACGCCCGGTGAGATGGTCCATTACGGCATGACCAAGTCGGCCCAGTTGGCGGTGTCGCGCGGTCTGGCCCAGAGCTGCGCCGGTACGGGCGTTACGGTCAATGCCGTGCTGCCCGGTCCGACACGCTCCGAAGGCGTCGGCGAGTTCTTCGCCAAGCTGGCCGCCGAGGCGGGTATCGGCCTCGATGAGATGGAGCGCCGTTTCTTCGCCGAAGGCCGTCCGACCTCAATTATCAAACGCATGATCGATCCGGCCGAAGTGGCTGCGCTGGTCGCCTACGTCTGCAGCGCGAGAGCGGCTGCGACGACAGGCGCCGCGCTGCGCGTCGAAGGCGGGATCGTTTCCACAATTTGCTGAACAACGATCAATAAGGAAATATTGATGACCCAAAAAATCAAATGCGCCCTGATCGGCCCGGGCAATATCGGGACCGACCTGCTTTACAAACTAAAGCGCAGCCCCTTCCTCGACCCGGTCTGGATGATCGGTATTGACCCGGAATCCGAAGGTCTCAAGCGTGCTGCCGAGATGGGCCTGAAAACCTGCTCGACGGGCGTGGACGGCTTCCTCCCCCATGTCCTCGCTGACAACGTCCAGATCGCCTTCGACGCCACCTCGGCCTACGTCCACGCCGAGAACAGCCGCAAGCTCAATGCCCTCGGTGTTCTCATGATCGACCTGACGCCGGCCGCCATCGGCCCGTTCTGTGTGCCGCCGGTCAACCTCAAGGAACACGTCGGTCGCCGTGAAATGAACGTCAATATGGTCACCTGCGGTGGCCAGGCTACGATCCCGATGGTCGCTGCCGTCTCCCGCGTTCAACCGGTGGCCTACGGTGAAATCGTCGCCACGGTTTCTTCCAAGAGCGCCGGTCCCGGTACCCGCAAGAACATCGACGAATTCACCCGCACCACTGCCGGGGCTGTCGAAAAGGTCGGTGGCGCCAAGAAAGGCAAGGCCATCATCATCATCAACCCGGCCGAACCACCGCTCGTCATGCGCGACACCGTGCACTGCCTGACCGAAACAGCCCCGGATCAAGCGGCGATCACCGAATCCATCCACGCCATGATCAAGGAAGTCCAGAAGTATGTGCCTGGCTACCGCCTGGTCAACGGTCCAGTCTTCGACGGCAACCGCGTCTCCGTCTACATGGAAGTCACCGGCCTCGGCGACTTCCTGCCGACCTACGCCGGCAACCTCGACATCATGACCGCCGCCGGTGCCCGCACCGCCGAAATGTTCGCCGAAGAAATGATCAAGGGCACGCTCAAGCTTGAGCCCGTCGTTGCCTAAGGAACTGGAGAAAACAATGACCCTACGCGGCAAAAAAGTAACCGTCCACGACATGACCCTGCGGGATGGCATGCATCCCAAGCGTCACCTGATGACCCTCGACCAGATGATCAGCATCGCCACCGGCCTCGATGAAGCCGGCGTGCCGCTCATCGAAGTCACCCACGGCGACGGCCTCGGTGGTTCCTCGGTCAACTACGGCTTCCCGGCCCACACCGACGAGGAATACCTCGGCGCCGTCATCCCCAAGATGAAGAAGGCCAAGATCTCGGCCCTGCTACTGCCCGGAATCGGCACCGTCGACCACCTCAAAATGGCGCGCGATCTAGGCGTCAACACCATTCGCGTCGCCACCCACTGCACCGAAGCCGACGTTTCCGAGCAGCACATCACCATGGCGAGAAAGCTCAACATGGACACCGTCGGCTTCCTGATGATGGCTCACATGAACAGCGCCGAAGGCTTGGTCAAGCAAGCCAAGCTCATGGAAAGCTACGGCGCCAACTGCATCTACGTCACCGACTCCGCCGGTCATCTGCTGCCGGAAGGCGTCAAGGAACGTCTGTCGGCCGTGCGTGCGGCATTGAAACCGGAAACCGAACTTGGTTTCCACGGCCACCACAACCTGGCCATGGGCGTCGCCAACTCCATCGCCGCCATCGAAGTCGGTGCCAACCGCGTCGATGCGGCTGCTGCTGGCCTCGGTGCCGGGGCCGGCAACACGCCGATGGAAGTGCTGATCGCCGTGTGCAGCCTGATGGGCATCGAAACCGGTGTCGATGTCGCCAAGATCACCGACGTCGCCGAAGACCTCGTCGTGCCGATGATGGACTTCCCGATCCGCATCGACCGCGATGCATTGACGCTCGGTTATGCCGGCGTCTATGGCTCCTTCCTGCTGTTTGCCAAGCGTGCCTCCGTCAAATACGGCGTGCCGGCCCGCGACATCCTGGTTGAGTTGGGCCGGCGCGGCATGGTCGGCGGACAGGAAGACATGATTGAAGACACCGCCATGAGCATGGCACGCGAACGGGGACTGATGGCATGAAACTGAACCAGCAAACGATTGGCCAATTGGCCGAACTGCTCGAAAACGCCGAACTGCAGGCGCACGATGTCGTCAAGATTACCGATGCCAATCCGGAAATGGATTGGGATGACGCCTACGCCATCCAGAACGAAATCCTGCGCCGCAAGCTGGCCCGTGGCAATCGCGTCGTCGGCCTGAAGGCCGGCCTGACCTCGCACGCCAAGATGAAGCAGATGGGCGTTGAAACCCCGTGTTTCGGCTTCCTGGTCGATTATTTCAGCGTGCCGGATGGCGGCGAAATCAAGATCGAACAACTGATCCACCCGAAGGTCGAGCCGGAAATTGTCTTCGTGCTGAAAAAGGCCCTGAAAGGCCCGGGCTGCCACATCGGCGCCGTGTTGGCAGCGACCGATTTCATCATGCCGGGCATCGAGATCATCGATTCGCGTTACCGCGATTTCAAGTTCGATCTCAAGAGCGTCATTGCCGACAACTGCTCGTCGTCGCGCTTTGTCCTTGGCGGCCAGATGACGCCGGTCGCTGGTCTCGACCTGCGCACGCTGGGCGTGGTCATGGAAAAGAACGGCGAACCCGTCGCCATCGGTGCCGGTGCCGCCGTACTCGGCCATCCGGCAGCGGCGATTGCCATGCTGGCCAACCATCTTGGCGCCCGCGGCGAGGAGATTCCGGCCGGTACGATGATCCTGTCTGGCGGTGTGACCGAGGCTGTTGCGGTCAAGGCCGGCGATCACGTCAATCTGCGTATCCAGTCGCTGGGTGGCGTCAGCTGCCGTTTCGTTTAAGGAGACACCATGCCATTCGCGCAAATCTATTTGATCGAAGGCCGGACCGAAGAGCAGAAGAGGGCGGTCATCGAAAAAGTCAGTGCCGCCCTGGTCGAAGCGCTCGGTGCGCCGATCGAGAACGTCCGTGTCTGGATTCACGACGTGCCCAAGGCGCAATGGGGAATTGGCGGCAAGACGGCCAAAGATCTCGGGCGCTAGAAATCGAGTAGCCGGAGCGGGAAATGTCTTCCCGCACCGGCAAAACATAACGAATTGAACGTTTGCAGGGCTAATTTCCAGTGCGGAATTATCCATACCTTGTCGGTATTTAATGCTGTGTTAATTGGTATTGGACGGTATTGGTTGGGGCAATGCATAGTCTGAATAAGCCGAATTTTTAGCGGCTGTTTCAACGAAAAACGATTGAAAAAAGTGCCACCAAAAAAGGCACGGATAACCGGAGGAATAGATGGGCTGGGTGAAGAAAATATCGTGGCTGCCATTCGGCACCACCATTGCCTGCGGAGTGCTTTCCGCTTGCTCGCAAGGTCCGGACATGTCCGGGATTGCAGCGGAGCGTGAACGTTCGGTGCATCGCTATGACATCAGCCAAGCGATGGCCAGTAA